>NZ_JAKKOM010000040.1:0-42007 GCF_021739525.1 Klebsiella sp. 2019SCSN059
CGCAGCGCCGCCGGGCGATATACATCAGACGCCGTACCCGCGGTTGTGCCGGATGGCGGCATAAATGCCTTATCCGGTCTACGGGTCCTCCCGCAGGTTCAAACAGCGTAGGCCCGCGCAAGTGCAGCGCCGCCGGGCGATATACATCAGACGCCGTACCCGCAGTTGTGCCGGATGGCGGCATAAATGCCTTATCCGGCCTACGGGTCCTCCCGCAGGTTCAAACAGCGTAGGCCCGCGCAAGCGCAGCGCCGCCGGGCGAGTTACATCAGATGCCGTACCCGCGGTTGTGCCGGATGGCGGCATAAATGCCTTATCCGGCCTACGGGTCCCCCCGCAGGCTCCAACAGCGTAGGCCCGCGCAAGCGCAGCGCCGCCGGGCGATATACATCAGACGCCGTACCCGCGGTTGTGCCGGATGGCGGCATAAATGCCTTATCCGGCCTACGGGTCCTCCCGCAGGCTCCAACAGCGTAGGCCCGCGCAAGCGCAGCGCCGCCGGGCGATATACATCAAACGCCGTACCCGCGGTTGTGCCGGATGGCGGCATAAATGTCTTATCCGGCCTACGGGTCCTCCCGCAGGCTCAAACAGCGTAGGCCCGCGCAAGCGCAGCGCCGCCGGGCAGGGGATCATAGAGTGGAGTTCGATGAAAAAGTCCGGATGCAGAAAAGCAAAAACCCGCCTTTTGGGCGGGTTCTTTAAATAGTGGTGCCCGGACTCGGAATCGAACCAAGGACACGGGGATTTTCAATCCCCTGCTCTACCGACTGAGCTATCCGGGCAACGGGGCGCATTAAACCGTAATCCGCCCACCCCGTCAACCAAATTTCTTAAATTACTTGTCGATTGCTTATCTTTGCGGCAATTCCGCGTTCAAAGGCGCATTTTGACTCAATATCACTGCATGCCGTTATCGCCTTCACGGCTTTTCCAGCCGCTGGTGACGGAGATAACGTGGCGCAACCCGGAGATCAGGTAATCACCAATGACCTCTTCATCTTCCCGCGGCGAGCTCAGCGTAATTTCCGCATCCACGCCGTGACGATAGGCGCCATGATGGCTGAAAATGGTGCCGATATAACATTTTCCGTTTAGCCAGACCGGAATATAGGCCACCGTCTCATAGATATAGTTAACGGCAACGCCGCTGTAATAGTTGTCCGCCTCGTCGGCGGAGGCGCCGGGCGGAATGGGGCAGATCGGCGCATCGTTGTCGCTGGCGGGTTTGTCTTTCAGCAGGTTGCCCTGCATCACCTCCAGCGAGCGCAGCAGATCCGCTTTATCGCTGTCGCTCAGGCTGGGGGTCAGCGGTTGGTCTTTCTCCGGGGAGCGGATGCTGTTCAGCGTATAGCGATAGCGAACCGTCACCGCGGGCGTCTGGCTGGCGGTGCTGAACGGGCGCAGCAGATAGAGATTATCTTCGCCAAACTGGCCGTTGTACCACAGGGCATACACCTGGCCGTTGATTTTGACCCAGTGGTTCCATTGGTTGGCCCCGCGGCCATTGATCGAAAAGAGGGCGCCGGGTACCCCGGCATCGAAATCATCGCCGTTATCACTGTCGCTATCGTTGACGGCGGCAAAATCATCATCGCCGCGCCGGAGCACCCCGGTGTAGCTGAAGAGCCCGGTGCCGCCCACGTAGCTATCGATGATCAGATCGCGTTTGCCGTCGCCGTCGAGGTCGATAAGCGTAAAGCTGACTTTACCGTTTTCTGAATCTGCGCTAATTGCGGAGCGCAGAAACGCCTGCCACTCGTCATCGCTGATATCCGGGGACGGTTTGCTGGTCGTCACCAGGCTGTCATCGGCGTAAGTGAGCGTGAAGTCGGTAATATGGCCGGTTAACGGAAACTGCTCGGCGACCCGGTTCAGCGCCAGTTCCGGATCGCTTTTTTGCGCTTTCAGCACCGCGTTGTACAGCGTTCGCAGGGCCAGGTTATCCGCTTCTTTCTGCTGCTTCGGGATCACCTGGCTGACAAAGGTCGGCAGCATCCAGGTGCCGCCCGGGGTGATTTCCCGGCACATACCGGTGCTGTACTTCAGGCTGGGAACGAAGGTTTTACCCTCCCAGACGCGAGTCTCGCCGGTTACGCAGTCGGCCATGCCCCGCTCTTTGTGCAGGAAGACCAGCGTGCCGTTGGCGTAGCTGGAGGCCTCGGTAGTGAGCAGCCGCGGTTTGCTCAACTGGGCGTTATCGACCAGCCACAGGGCATAGCCATCGTTATAGGGCGCTCGCCAGCAGAGCGCCTGCGCCAGCGAATGGGTTTTATCCAGCGCGGTGAGGGTGATCTGGCGCTCTGCCGCCGGAATGGCCGGGTTCTGCCAGTCTTCACAGCGCTGGTTCAGCAGCGGCGTCAGGGCGGGCAACAGCTTCTGGCGCTGGAGCATGCTCAGCGGTACAGGTTGCGCGTTGTGGATCACCGGCGCGGCGATGATTTCCGGGGCGGGGGCTGCGGGCAAAATGGCATCGTCGCCCGCGTCGCCTTTATCCAGCAGCGCGTCGGCGGTGCCGGTTCGTCGCTGAAACACATCCATTTTACTCAGCACCTCGCGGCTACCGGCGCTGGAAAGCGGCAGGTGCTGGCCGTTAAGCGTGAATTCGATTTTGCTCTGGTTCGCCAGGGCCTGCAGCACGGCGGAGGTCTGATCGCTGTCCAGACGGAAGTGGCTGTCATCCACGGCATCCAGCGAGCCGAGGTCCCGGTCGTCGATCAGCAGGCTGGCGGTGGAGTCGGCGGGGATATCGTGTTCGATCTGCGCGAAGGTGGCCGTGGCGGTGAGGTGCTGTTCGCTGCCGGCGTTGCGGGTCAACAGCACGCTGACCTCGCCCATGCGGACGCCGTAACCCGCCGCCCGGCAGGTGCCAGTGTTATCGCAGGCGAGCTCCCAGTCTTTTTGCGCAAAGGAAAAACCTTGCAGGGGCGCCGCCAGCAGAGGTGTGGAGCACAGCCCCAGCCAGGCAGCCCAGAAGAACGCGCGCATATCAATCCCTGTCAGCAATCAGTGAGGGGGAAATTATAGGCGCGACGTGGCGGTTAGGATATCAGAATCAGGTTAAGGCCCCGCCCATACGGCACTGGGCGAAGCGCAGAATATCTTCTGCCAGCCGCCGCGCCGTATCGACATCCGTCTGGCTACGCTTGATCAGCAGACGGCTCAGACAGCCCTCGACAATCAGCTCCATCTGCTTGGCGACCATTTCCGGATCATCCACCTCCAGCTGGGTCAGCAGCTCATGGGTGTAGGCCAGCGAAGCCTGCTTCTGCTGTTCCGCCAGCTGGTGGATCGGGTGCTGGGCATCCGGATAGAAGGTGCAGGCGGCGATAAATAAACAGCCGGGGTAGCGCTGGTTGCTGACGCAGGTGGTAAGCGCGCTATAGCGCGCCAGCAGCTTTTGCTCTGCGCTTAAGGTGTCGTCCAGCAGCAGCTGACGGCGCCAGGCATCCACCTGGTGGCTCAGATAGCGAAGCGCGTCGTAGAGCAGCGCTTCGCGATCGGGCCAGAAGCGTTTCAGGTCGCTCGTCGGACAGGACACGCGCTCAGCGACCATCTCCAGCGACGTGTTGGCGATACCTTCAATTTCAAGAATTTTAATGGCTTCTGCCAGGACGTCTTCACGTAGCACGGTGTTCTCCTCCATCTTTCCTCCTAAAGTGTCGCTCACGCTTGCCAATCGCGCAAATGGGCGCTGAATGCCGCAGCATCCATAAAGCCGGTGACCCGCCGGTCGGGTTGTTCCTGGCCCTGCGCGTTGAAGAACAGGATCGTCGGCAGACCGAGCACCTGCAGGCGCTTCAGCAGCGCGGCGTCTTGCGGACTGTTTTTTGTCACATCAACCTGTAATAACACGACGCCTTTCAGCGCCTGCTGCACGTCAGGTGAACGAAAGGTGTATTTTTCAAACTCTTTGCAGGCTACACACCAGTCGGCGTAGAGATCGAGCATCACCGGCTGGCCTTTTGCCTGCGCCAGCGCCCGATCAAGCTCGGTCACCGAGCTGACGCGGGTGAAGGCCAGATGCGCCTGCTGCTCGGGCGCCGGGGCGCCAAACGCCCAGTCCTGCAGCGGACGGGCGCTGACCAGCGCGGCGGCAAGAAGAATGATTTGCGCCAGCCGCATCCACGGCCGGGTCGCGCCCAGCGAGGTGATAAACGCCCAGCTGAAGAAGGCGACGCCAAGCATTGACCACAGACGTAATCCCCACTGGTCGCCGAGGATGCGCTCCAGCAGGAAAACGGGCAGAGCCAGGATCACGAATCCGAAGGCGGTCTTCACATGGCTCATCCACGGGCCGCTCTTCGGCAGCAGACGGTTGCCAAACACGGTGACGAGAATCAACGGCAGGCCCATGCCCAGCGCGTAGAGGTACAGCGTGCCGCCGCCCAGCCACAGATTACCGCTCTGGGCGATATATAACAGGATGGCGCTCAGCGGCGCAGTGGTGCAGGGGGAGCAGATCAGCCCGGCAATAGCGCCCATCGCAAAGACTCCGCCGGGCGAGCCGCCCTGGCGTTTATTGCTGAGCAGCGCCAGTCGGGTCTGCAGCGAGGAGGGCAGCTGTAGCGTGAACAGGCCGAACATGGAGAGCGCCAGCAGTATAAACACTGCCGACAGACCCACCAGCACATACGGGTGCTGCAGGGCCGCCTGGAACTGCAGCCCGGCGGCGGCCACCACCAGCCCCAGCGCGGTATAGGTTAAGGCCATCCCCTGGACATAAATAAAGGCCAGCAGCAGGGCGCGCGCGGTGGAAAGCCGCTGTTTGCCGCCCAGCACGATGCCGGAAATCAGCGGGTACATCGGCAGCACGCAGGGGGTGAAGGCGATACCAATGCCTATCAGCAGCGCCCACAGGGCGGTGAAAGGCAGGCGGGCGGGGGCGTCAGCGGGCGGCGCTGAGGCAGGCGCAGGCGAAGTGGCGACCTCCGGGGCCGGACGCGGCTCAACCGGCAGCGGCGGGTTGAACGCCGGACGGCTGCTCGCCGGCGGCGCAGGGGCAATGGTGGTCGCCCGGCCATCTGCCGAAGCCGCCAGCACGGCGCTCAGCGGGATCACTTTGGTCTCCGGCGGATAACAGAATCCGGCATCGGCGCAGCCCTGCCAGGTGACGGTGAGGGTGGCGTCTTTGTCCGCCTGCTTCACCGTCAGCGGGACGGTCAGGCGCTGGCGAAAGATCTCGCTTTTGCCGTAAAACTCATCCTCATGCCACTCGCCCGCCGGCAGCGCCGGTTCGGCGATCGTCGCCCCGGCGGCGCGGAAGGTAAACTGTTGACGATACAGATAGTAACCATCCTTGATTTGCCAGCTCAGGTTGAGGTCATGCTGTTGCTGCTGAAAGTCAAAGGCGAAGGCCTGGTCAGCAGGCACAAAGTTCGAGCGCCCCGGCGCGTCGAATAACCCGGCGGTGGCTGACGCGCTGCACAGCAGCAGGATCAGCGTAAAGATGCGGTAAGCCATGAGAGGTAATCGTTGTCTCCATACGTGACGGGCAGAACCAGCAGTTCAGGGGTTTGATACGGGTGGTGAGACTTCAGGCAGTCCAGCAGCGCCTGCTGATGGGCAAGATCGGTTTTGAGCAGCATCTGAACTTCATACTCCTGCTCCAGCTTCCCTTCCCAGTAATAGAGCGAGGTGGCGCCCGGCAGGAGCGTGGCGCAGGCGGCCAGCTTTTCGGCCAGCGCTTTTGCCGCCAGATCCTGGGCGGTCGCTTCATCCGGCGCGGTACAGAGCACAACAACAGCATCAGGCGTAGTCATCATGAACCTCGTATCAGCGAAAAGAGGCACTATAGCACGCAAGGTGGGGAGGATTAACGAAACGGGCCAGGATCTGGCCCGAATTTGAAGAGATTTACAGCATGATGCCGCCAAAAATAAACCCGAGGATCACGCACAGCGTAATGGCGATGACGCCGGGGATCAGGAAGGCGTGGTTGAAGACGTATTTACCGATGCGGGTGGAGCCGGTGTCATCCATTTCGACCGCCGCCAGCAGGGTGGGGTAGGTCGGCAGAACGAAAAGGGCGGAGACGGCGGCAAACGAGGCGATGGCAGTGAGAGGGCTGACGCCCAGCAGCAGCGCGGCGGGCATCAGCGCTTTGGTGGTAGCCGCCTGCGAGTAGAGTAGTGTGGCGGCGAAGAACAGCACCACCGCCAGCAGCCACGGGTAGTTATGCAGCAGGTCGCCGGCCACGGCCTGGATATCGCTGATATGCGCTTTAACGAAGGTATCCCCCAGCCAGGCGACGCCGAGCACGCAGACGCAGGCGCTCATGCCGGACTTAAAGGTGCTGGCATTGAGCACTTCGCCGGTGTCGATTTTGCAGGTGATGCTGATCAGCGTGGCGATGGTCAGCATAAACACCACGATCGCCTCGTTACGCGGTAGTACCGGGTTTTTGATCAGACCGACGGTATCGCTGATGGCCGTGGCGTAGAACATCACCGCCACGATGCCGATCAGAAACAGCAGAACGGAACGTTTGGCGTGCGGCTTCAGCTCAAACACCTGGCTGCCGCGCAGTCTGACCTCACCCTTGGCCAGCCGCTCCTGGTAAACCGGGTCGTCTTTCAGTTCGCAGCCGAGAAAATTGCAGACGATAGCGGTGAGCATCACCGCCAGCAGGGTGACCGGAATACAGATGGCCAGTAGCATCAGGTAGCTAACGCCCAGCGGCTCCAGGATCCCCGCAAAGAATACTACCGCGGCGGAGATGGGCGAAGCGGTGATCGCTATCTGGGAGGCCACCACCGCAATCGACAGCGGACGAGACGGACGGATGCCTTGCTCTTTGGCCACTTCGGTGATCACCGGCAGCGTGGAGAAGGCGGTATGGCCGGTGCCGGCGAGCACGGTCATAAACCAGGTCACCAGCGGGGCAAGGAAGGTAATATATTTCGGGTGGCGACGCAGCATCCGTTCGGCGAGGCTGACCAGGTAATCCATTCCGCCTGCGACCTGCATGGCGGCGATAGCGGCAATCACCGCCATAATGATTTCAATAACGTCGAAGGGGATCGCACCCGGTTTAATTTGAAAAATAAGCGTCAGGACAAGGACGCCAAGGCCACCGGCAAAGCCGATACCGATGCCGCCGAGCCGGGCGCCGAGATAAATCGCCAGCAGGACAATAACCAGTTCTGCACCAAACATATATGCCTTCCTTGTTTTTTAACAAGTTGATATTGGATTGTTGTATTTTAGTAAAACTAAAAAGCAAAAAGGCATGTCATCGCTGACATGCCTTTGAATGACTATCCGGAAAGATTACTGTTCGCTTTCATCGGTATAACGCTTCGCTTTATAAGCGGGATGCATCAGGTTTTGCGCGGAGAAAATGTCATCCAGCTCCGCCGCCGTCAGCAGCCCACGCTCCAGCACCACTTCCCGCACGCTCTTCCCGGTTTCGGCGCAGATCTTGCCGACGATATCGCCATTGTGGTGGCCGATAAACGGGTTGAGGTAGGTGACGATGCCGATGGAGTTATAGACGTAACCTTCGCACACCGCTTTGTTGGCGGTAATGCCGTTGACGCATTTCTCCAGCAGGTTGTAGCAGGCGTTGGTCAGAATGTGGATAGACTCGAACATCGCCTGGCCGATCACCGGCTCCATCACGTTCAGCTGCAGCTGCCCGGCTTCTGAGGCCATGGTCACCGTGGTGTCGTTGCCGATCACTTTAAAGCAGACCTGGTTGACCACCTCCGGCACCACCGGGTTAACCTTCGCCGGCATAATAGAAGAGCCAGCCTGCAGCTCAGGCAGGTTAATTTCGTTGAGGCCCGCGCGCGGTCCGGAAGAGAGCAGGCGCAGGTCGTTACAGATCTTGGACAGTTTCACCGCCAGGCGTTTCAGCGAGCTGTGAACCATGACGTACGCCCCGCAGTCCGAGGTGGCTTCAATCAGATCTTCCGCCGGAACGACCGGTAAGTTGCTCACTTCCGCCAGCTTCTGCACCGCCAGCTGTTGATAACCGTCCGGGGTGTTGAGGCGTGTGCCGATGGCGGTTGCGCCCAGGTTCACTTCCAGCAGCAGCTCCGCGGTGCGCAGAATGCTTTTGGTCTCTTCATTGAGCAGCACATTGAAGGCATGGAACTCCTGACCGAGGGTCATCGGCACCGCGTCCTGCAGCTGGGTGCGGCCCATCTTGAGGATGTCCTGGAACTCCTCGGCTTTCGCCTGGAAACCTTCGCCCAGCTGCTTAATCGCATCGATTAACTTGAGGATAGAGGCATACACCGCAATGCGGAACCCGGTCGGGTAGGCATCGTTGGTGGACTGGCATTTGTTGACGTGATCGTTTGGGTTCAGGTACTGGTATTCGCCTTTCTGGTGGCCCATCAGCTCGAGGCCGATGTTTGCCAGGACTTCGTTGGTGTTCATGTTTACGGAGGTGCCGGCCCCGCCCTGGAAGACATCGACCGGGAACTGGTCCATGCATTTGCCGTTATTCAGGACTTCGTCACAGGCGGCGATAATCGCATTTGCCGCGCTTTTGGGAATGGTCTGCAGCTCCTTGTTCGCCAGCGCGGCGGCTTTCTTCACCATCACCATGCCGCGCACGAATTCTGGTATGTCGCTGATTTTGCTGTTGCTAATGTAGAAGTTTTCAATCGCTCGCAGAGTATGAACGCCGTAGTAAGCGTCCGCGGGAACTTCCCTGGTGCCCAACAGATCTTCTTCGATACGAATGTTGTTTAACATGTGAACCTTCTTTTCAAGCTGCCAATGAATTCACCAAATACACAGAATATCCAGGATTCAGTATATTTTCTGGCCGACGATTATTTCCTTAACCGGCCCGGTGCCCAAGATCATATGCTGATGATAGCGAATATCAGTAAGCTTGATCACTTATTACATCGCGGGTGTGAGAAGATTTATTAATCTGTGAAATGGGTCACCGCTTTCCTATTCTTGGAAAAAATAAGCATTTCCGCTGATTGAAAAGCCGCTCAGCATCCCCATCTTAGTGGGATGCGATCAGCAAATTGATGACTACGGGGGCCGAATTCGGCGCCTGTCGATGAAGGAGACGCCGGTGCGTTGGATTCCGTTTATTGCCTTTTTTCTTTACGTTTACATTGAGATATCGATCTTTATCCAGGTCGCGCACGTGTTGGGCGTCTTTATGACGCTGATCCTGGTGATCTTTAGCTCGGTGGTGGGGATGTCGCTGGTGCGCAACCAGGGCTTCAAAAACTTCCTGCTGATGCAGCAGAAGATGGCCGCGGGCGAGAGCCCGGCGGCGGAGATGATCAAGAGCGTCTCGCTGATTATCGCTGGCCTGCTGCTGTTGATCCCGGGGTTCTTTACCGACTTCCTCGGCCTGCTGCTGCTTTTGCCCCCGGTGCAGAAGCACCTGACGATGAAGCTGATGCCGCATTTGCGCTTCAGCCGGATGCCGGGCGGCGGCTTTAGCGCCGAGACTGGCGGCGGAGAGACCTTCGAAGGGGAATACCAGCGCAAGGATGAACAGCGCGACCGTCTGGACCACAAGGACGATCGCCGCGATTAACGTTTATCGGCCCGGTCTGCAGACGCGACCGGGCCGCTTTCTTTTTGCGCCTATGCGCTTCCTGTCGCCAGCTTACGTCTCGGTAAAAACAACCACAGCACCGCCAGCATCACCAGCGCGTACAGACTCTTCCAGCCGACCATCGCCAGCAGCAGCAGACAGAGAATGCTGCCCACCGCCGCCAGCAGCCGATAGCGCCCGCGCAGCAAACGGCAGCCCGCCAGCATGCACAGCAGATAGATCATGATGAAAATGCCGTTGGCATAGACGATCAGCGCGTCCAGATTGATATCGAGAAAATAGATACACAAGGTGCTGACCACGCAGGAGCCCAGCACGGCGTTGAGGGCGTTGCGCGGGATCTGCCGCGGCGACAGCCTCGCGAGGTAGCTCTGTGGCTTATGCTGCGCCTGCGACCAGACCAGGCGGGCGAAGCTCTGAATATAGATATTGAGGCTGGCGAAACAGGCGAGGTAACCGATGACGCAGGCCACCCACAGCGCTTCGACGCCGAACAGGCGGACCACGATATTCGGTAATGAAGCCGCCGCCGCCATCTCCACGCCAAAGGCGTGGAAGTGCAACACCAGCACGGTGCAGGCCCAGTAGACCGAACCGGCAAGCAGCAGGCCTATCATCAGCGCGCGGGGAAAATCGCGCTCGGGGTGTTTAAACTCCGAGGCGAGGTGGGCAAAGGCTTCCAGGCCGACAAAGCACCAGAACATCACCGACAGCGCGGAGAAAAGCTGGCCGCGGTCGATCTCCGCCGGGGCGGGGAAGGGGATCTGCGCCGGACTTATCCCGCCGCGCCACCAGACGGCGACGATCAGCGCCACGATCAGCACGGCAACCAGCGTCTGCAGGTTGGCGCTGGAGCTGGCGCCACGTGAACCGACCCACCAGACGATGGCCAGGGTACCTAGCTCCGCCAGCAGCAGCTGCGCATCATGCCAGCCGAACAGCGCCTGGCCGAAGCCGGTGGCGATGTGCAGGGCGGCAGGGAGTCCGACCGGGATAACCGATAAAAACAGCCAGCCGGTGACGCTGGCCAGACGTGGGCCAAAGGCCATATCGACAAAGTGGGCCACGCCGCCCGCGCTGGGGAAATGGCGGCCCAGCAGGGCGAAGACGATGGCAATCGGAAAAACAAGGAGGATAAGCAACGGCCATGCCCACAGGCTGTTATCGCCAGCGACCAGCGCCGCCAGCGCCGGAACAGCGAAAACGCCGGTGCCCAGCAGTGAGGTGGAAAGCAACCCGACTCCCTGTCCCAGCCCTAACTCCTGTTTTAAACCACTCATGATTCCATCCTGCGCCAGTGAAAAGAAAGAGAGTATCACAATCGCTTTTCCTTATGACCGGTTGCCCGGTGGCGCCGCTTTTTGCGCGCCAGCGCAAAGGTAAAAATTTTTTTTTAATTTTGCCCTTGAAGCGGGAAATGGCCATCCCCATCTCTCTCTGCACTAGCCGGTAAACCGCGTTCGGCCCGGCGTCACCCATAACTGATAATGACTTTCTCGAAGGAGAGCTATCAATGAGTATTCGTCCGTTACATGATCGTGTGATCGTCAAACGTAAAGAAGTTGAAACCAAATCTGCGGGCGGCATCGTTCTGACCGGTTCTGCAGCAGCTAAGTCAACGCGTGGCGAAATCATCGCTGTCGGTAAAGGCCGCATCCTGGAAAACGGGACCGTGCAGCCGCTGGACGTTAAAGTTGGTGACATCGTGATTTTCAACGATGGCTACGGCGTGAAGACTGAAAAGATTGACAACGAAGAAGTGCTGATCATGTCCGAAAGCGACATCCTGGCAATTGTTGAAGCTTAATTCGCACGACCCTGAACGAATTTGAGGAATATAAGAAATGGCAGCAAAAGACGTAAAATTCGGTAACGACGCTCGTGTAAAAATGCTGCGCGGCGTAAACGTACTGGCAGATGCAGTTAAAGTGACCCTGGGCCCGAAAGGCCGTAACGTGGTTCTGGACAAATCCTTCGGCGCGCCGACCATCACCAAAGATGGTGTTTCCGTTGCACGTGAAATCGAGCTGGAAGACAAGTTCGAAAACATGGGCGCGCAGATGGTGAAAGAAGTTGCCTCTAAAGCGAACGACGCGGCAGGCGACGGTACCACCACCGCAACCGTGCTGGCGCAGGCTATCGTGAACGAAGGCCTGAAAGCGGTTGCTGCAGGCATGAACCCGATGGATCTGAAACGTGGTATCGACAAAGCTGTCGTTGCCGCTGTTGAAGAACTGAAAGCGCTGTCCGTTCCGTGCTCTGACTCCAAAGCTATCGCTCAGGTAGGTACCATCTCCGCTAACTCCGACGAAACCGTCGGTAAACTGATCGCGGAAGCGATGGATAAAGTTGGCAAAGAAGGCGTGATCACCGTTGAAGACGGTACCGGTCTGGAAGACGAACTGGACGTGGTTGAAGGTATGCAGTTCGACCGCGGCTACCTGTCTCCGTACTTCATCAACAAGCCGGACACCGGCGCCGTTGAGCTGGAAAGCCCGTTCATCCTGCTGGCTGACAAAAAAATCTCCAACATCCGCGAAATGCTGCCGGTTCTGGAAGCCGTAGCGAAAGCTGGCAAACCGCTGGTTATCATCGCTGAAGACGTTGAAGGCGAAGCGCTGGCGACCCTGGTGGTTAACACCATGCGCGGCATCGTGAAAGTGGCTGCGGTGAAAGCGCCGGGCTTTGGCGACCGTCGTAAAGCCATGCTGCAGGATATCGCGACGCTGACTGGCGGTACCGTTATCTCTGAAGAGATCGGTATGGAGCTGGAAAAAGCGACTCTGGAAGACCTGGGCCAGGCGAAACGCGTGGTTATCAACAAAGACACCACCACCATCATCGATGGCGTTGGCGAAGAATCCGCAATCCAGGGCCGCGTTGCTCAGATCCGTAAGCAGATCGAAGAAGCAACCTCCGACTACGACCGTGAAAAACTGCAGGAACGTGTCGCTAAACTGGCTGGCGGCGTTGCCGTAATCAAAGTCGGCGCGGCAACCGAAGTTGAAATGAAAGAGAAAAAAGCACGCGTCGACGATGCCCTGCACGCCACTCGTGCTGCGGTTGAAGAAGGCGTGGTGGCTGGCGGCGGCGTAGCGCTGGTTCGCGTTGCAGCGAAACTCGCTGGCCTGACCGGTCAGAACGAAGATCAGAACGTCGGTATCAAAGTTGCGCTGCGCGCAATGGAAGCGCCGCTGCGTCAGATCGTGTCCAACGCCGGTGAAGAGCCGTCTGTTGTGGCGAACAACGTGAAAGCCGGCGACGGTAACTACGGTTACAACGCGGCAACTGAAGAATACGGCAACATGATCGACTTCGGTATCCTGGACCCAACCAAAGTCACCCGTTCTGCACTGCAGTACGCGGCTTCCGTGGCTGGCCTGATGATCACCACCGAGTGCATGGTGACCGACCTGCCGAAAGGCGACGCGCCTGATTTAGGTGCTGCTGGCGGTATGGGCGGCATGGGCGGTATGGGCGGCATGATGTAATCGTGCGCTCTACGGCATAAAAAAGCAGAAACCCCTGGCCAGTAATGGCTGGGGGTTTTTCTTTTGGCGCGCTTTTTAGTATAAGGCTTATACATAAAAATCATTTAAGCTGCATCAGAGCGGCAAGCACCTCCGTATCGGAAGCGACTAACTAGCGCGACCGGCTAAGGAATGAAAGCGGCTCATGCCGACGCAGTTTGAAGGATGTCAGGTTTACATCCGGGCCAGTGCGTCCAGCTCATCGATCATGGGGATTAACATGCAGGTAAAATATTTAGCAGGGATTGTCGGCGCAGCCTTACTGTTGGCAGGTTGCAGTTCCAGCAATGAATTAACCTCTGCCGGCCAGAATGTGCGCTTCGTGCAGGAGAAGCCGGGCGCAGAGTGTCAGCTGTTAGGGACCGCGACGGGTAAACAGAGCAACTGGCTCTCCGGCCAGAATGGCGATGAGGGTGGCTCCATGCGCGGTGCGGCTAACGCCCTGCGTAACCAGGCGGCAGCCATGGGCGGCAACGTGATTTATGGCGTCAGCAGTCCGACGCAAAATCTGTTGTCGAGCTTTGTGCCCACCGACAGCGAGATGAACGGCCAGGTTTATAAGTGCCCGAACTGATTTCTTGAATTTCTGCTTGAATTTCTTTACGCGGGCTTTCTCATTAATAAAGGGAAACAGGCAGAATAGAAGACGGCAGTACTTATAAATAAGTTCTTTAGGGCTGAAGGCATATGCTGATCGGGTTGCCATTTTTCTGATAAAATGGCAACCCGAAAAACGACCTAAAAGCGAACTTAGTTCCGCTTTGCTATAAGCTGAATATCAAGCTCTAAAGAGTTTTCTGTGTTTCAAGGCAAAACTCATAGAGTGGGCGCATACATTCATCTAATGTAAGAACTTGAGTCTGATCTGCAGGTATTAATTTCATAAATGTCTGAGCTAAGTGTCTTTTTTCAACAATATCCCGGAGCTCTGGTACAAGAAGTGCGATCCGCTTGATAAGGTTCTTTGCTTCTTCCGTGTCCGGCTGCGCATTTGTTTTAATTACAGCGCCTGCTAAGATTTCTTCTCCCTGTTCCTTTTCAAAGCTATAAAGAACAGCAAAATGTTGAGTAAATAATGATTGCTTCCAGGGTTGGTGGTTTATTTCCTTATAGTTCAGATAACTTAAATCTGAAAGATCAACAAAATAAAGTATTAGAAAATCGAGAATCGATGCAATTTGCTTGAGTGTTTCAGTGTCATTTGTTGCACTAAGCGCTTGCTGGACTGCTAAAATGAAAAATTCTGCCTGTATGTCAGCAATATTTAAGGAAAGGATATTTTCATTTTGTAACATCACCATCAATGTGCAGCGTTCATCATCAAATTTCGGAGTAATAGAAGTAATCAGATTAGCCTGATTAGGTTGTTGTAGTTCTTCTTCTTCAAAAGCAGGAATATTCATTGCCAATTTTTCGTGCTCGGCAATGATCTTTGCTTTATAAATCTCTCCTTTATCTTGCAGTTTTTTTATTGCTTTATGTGCGCGATCGCGCATAAGAATAATAAAATCGAGCATAACGCTTAATTGCATATAATAAGTATTACAAGTAGAGTCCTCTACCTTGATTTTTACTGCCATCAGGAAAAACTTGTCATTAAATTTAATTGCGCCAGTGTTAATACCACTAATTTTTTGAGTCATCAGGTCATCCTTTTCCAGTTTAACAAGGCAATGAAATTGAGTTATTTTTTGACAGATCGATCACACGATCTGCTGAAGCAATTGTTGATGGACGATGTGCAACAATGACACGTGTAATACTTAAATTAGATATTGATTGGTTTATATGATACTCATTTTGTAAATCAAGATGGCTGGTTGCTTCATCCATAAATAAAATACCTGGTTTACGGTATAGCGCTCGTGCGATCAAGAGTCGTTGTTTTTGTCCGCCAGAAATACCCGTACCCAGTTCACCAATAAGTGTTTCATAACCCATGGGCATTTGCATAATTTCAGCATGTATATTGCTGTTTTTTGCGCACTCCATAATGAAATCGATATCTGCATTATCATCAAAACCGCTAATATTTTCAGCAATAGAACCAGAGAACAACCGATCTTCCTGAAGTACGCAAGCAGTGCTTAAACGATAATTATTTATACCAATTTTAGTGATATCAAGATTATTCACCAAGACATCACCACTTGTAGGAGATAGCAAGCCGCTCATTACTTTTAATAGGGTTGTTTTTCCAATACCTGATGGGCCAATTAAAGCAACAGACTCACCCGGTTCAATGGTAATATTCAAGTTAGATATAATAGGCTGTGAAAACGGATCATATTGATAGGTAAGATCTTTCACCTGAAGTTTCACCCCAATATTTTCTTCAAAAATACGCCGAGAGGGCAATTCTTTTTCCGGCTCGCAGAAAGCAATTTCAGAAATCCTTTCATTATGTAAGGAGAGCATTCGTACCTTCATAAAAAGATCGATCAAGTTGGAAGCTCTCTGAGAAAATTGGCCTCGGTAAGCATTAAAAGCCATAAACATACCTAGTGTCATATGGTTATCGATAACCATTAAAGCCCCTAGCCATAAAATTACCACCTGATCAATTGAGGATATAAGGGTATTGATTCCGCCAAAAAGCATATCAAAACGACTCTGTTTAATCGTTGCATTACAGGCATCGATATTTAAATTTAGCCAGTGCTTCGAACGACGCTCTTTTAAATTAAGAGCCTTAATTGTTGCAATGCCATATAACGACTCCATGAAATGTGAGCTAGAGCGTGCCCCTTTGATGACTTGTTCTTCTGATACGCGGCGATAAAAACGGTATGTGGCCAGGCGCATAATGCCATAACAAGCTGTAAAACCTACTACAACCCAGCACAGCCAGCCGCCATAAAGCGTTAGCATGATCAAAAGCCCGATAGTCATTATTGAGTCGATGATTCCTGTAACGATGCTATTGGTAAATGTCGATCTGATTGTTTCCAGGGATGAAAATCTTGATTGAATATCACCTAAATGGCGTTTTTCAAAAAAGGATAAGGGTAGTTTGAACAGATGATCAAACATACTGGTTTTCCATTGTATGCTTGTCAATGTATTCAGTGTCAAAGATGTCCAAGCTCTTAACATGCTGATGAAAGCACTAAAAAGTGTAAATGACACCAGCCCTATACAGATTACGGCAAGTAAACTTTCATCGTGTGCCATAATAACGTGATCTGTTACCAGTTGGGTACCAACAGGTAATAATAAACCAATGGCTTCAATAACTACCGAAAAAGCAAAAATCTTAAGCAGCGTACTTTTAAGTCCAACTATGTTGCTCATTAAATCTATCATGCGTAGACGAGATTTAACTGTTTCCTGTTGGAAATTTTGCTCCGGCCACAGTTCAAGCGCAATGCCTGTAAAATTATTAGACATCTCTTGAAGTCCAATCACTCGTTTACCAAGCGCAGGATCATGTACAATGAAACTGGATTTACGAACTTTAGTAAGAACAACGTAGTGATTCATTCCCCAGTGAATAACACAAGGCAACTTGAGCTGGCGCATTTCATCAAGATCCAGCGAAAGAGCTCGATTTTGTAGGCCGGCTCGTTCAGCAATCTTGCTTAATGATAAAAGTGTGACGCCCTGCGCAGGGGTTCCAAAGCGATCGCGAAAGTTCAGCAGATCAATATTGAGTCCATAATATCCGGAGATCATTGCCAGGCAAGCTATACCACATTCAGATGTTTCTGATTGTAAAATAACGGGTGTGCTCTTGCGTAATTTGAAATTGAGCTGCTTGGTAATGTTGTCAAATAATTCTCTAGTCATTGATCGGTTCACTTACGCTTTGCTTGATTTTGTGAAACGGGGCAAACATCCATAAATATAAAGGACGCTTTTCCAGGAATACAATAGCCTGAGCTTTTAGTCCATTTGAGAGCTCAAGCGTCTTTCCGTTATAATCAAAATTTTTATTCTTAATTCTAATAATTGCCTTATAAAGTGCGAGTTCCTGTTGGTTTGGATTACTCACTACGTTTGTATATTCGGACATCTCCTGCTTCGATGCTGGTACAGAAGAAATTGTTTCAACTATGCCAGGGAACTGGCCAAATTTATCAGAAGGAAATGCATCGTAGCGAATGTTAACAATGTCGCCTTTTTTAACATATGGGATGCTATTGTTTGGTAACCATAGTATAAGAAAATATTCGATATTTCCTGTAGGCTTGATCTGGGTAAGACTACTGCCTTTGTCAACCATTTGCCCTACGGTTACAGCTATGGACTCTATTTTACCATCCGAGGTGGCTTTAATAACCACATTGCCGTTAGCGTTTGATTCAACACGCTGATTTTTATAATCGTTTATTTGATTTTTTTGGCTAGAAATCTGATTGTCAAAATCTGCACTCTTTACAACCAGATCGCTTTTAAGCTGAGTAAGTTGAGTCTCAAGCTGCATTTTCTGGCTAACAAGTGATTGGTACGTACTTTGTTGTTGAAAATAGAGAGAATGCTGATAGTTGTATTGATCTTTGGTTATCAAGCCTTGTTTAAGATACTTATCATAGCTTGCAAGATTAGCTTTCATCTTTTGTAGACCAGTGTCTGTATCGTTCAGCATTTGCTTTGTTTCTTTTAACGAAGCTTCATACTGGCGCACTTGAGAATGAAGGGCTTCTAAAGTTTCACCTTTATTTTTTAATATTTTTACAATAATATCTTCGGCATTGGTTATTTTTTCGTTAATAACCGCATTCATCTCATCGGTCACATTACCAAATACTGTAGAACGAGAGACATCTATTTCATACAGAGGCGTTCCTTTTCGGACAATATCACCTGTCTCAATATATTTCTTTACTATGAATCCTTGCTGTGGTGCATATACGTTTATAGAATGTGGCAGAGTAATCACTTCCCCGCGTACATCAATACGCTGAGTGTAGTTACAAGTAGTCAGAGTAATGATTAGTACGCTTAGAAAAAGAAAGGAAAGTGTGCAAACCAACCATGCAGGAATTCCTGCCAACATAAGAGCTTTGCCCTTCCAGTGGTTCTTCTTGTATTCAATCGCTTCCTTGCGATAAAAATTATTTGCCATCAGAAATCACTTTTAAAATTAACCAAGGGATTAAGAAGTCCCAACAAATAGATAAAACATGTGATTGAGCAAGATAGTTTTTTAGAAACCTGCTAATAATATTAAACATACAGAACTCAAAGGTTCTGTATGTTTTTATTAAAAACTAATTATAAAAATCAGTTTGGAGTCCAGCCACCAATGGTGCCTGCGAACCAGGCGTCGACACCTTTCTTGATGTATTCAACGCTGGTATCGGCGCCAACATAAGCACCCCAGACTGCGCCAGTTACAGCACCCTGGATAGCTCCCCAAATTGAGCCGATACCGATAGTGATAACACCGAAGCCCAGAATACCGCCACCTGAACCGTTACCGGTTACACCGCCCTGCAGACCACCAGCACCAGATGCGCCGAAACCTAACAATACAGCACCGATTGCTGCATCCAACAGTCCAAACAGAACATTCTGGCTACCATCAATAATCTGCTGGATACCTGCACCAGATACGTCATTCATTTCAACAATAGTTAATTGCTTCATTTTATTTCCTTGTTTAATAATCCATCATAATCGATTTGTATCAAATTTTATTTTGCTACTTTCGGTTTTGAAATAGCACCATGATGAACAGTTCAGTGATATTTCGAAGGCTATTTTAACCATAAAAATCCTTTTTCCAATAGTTTGAATAAGAATTATATTTGAATTTTACAGGTTCAAGTATTAGATGAGTTTAGTTCACATATGAATCTTATCATCAAAAGCGAGGAGTTGTTTTTATAACTTGGTCTTTATTTGTAATAATAAAACTCCCCTCCTTGAACCTTGGTTCAGGGGGGGGAGGGAAAAGGTAAAATGATTTGAAAAGAGAAATAGATATATACTATCTTTCCTGAAGAACAATTTCGAAGTCTACTTTAACATCTCCAGTAACCCCTAGAGTTACTGGATTTGCTATCTTGTAATAATCGGCGGAAAAGGTCTGGCTTTGGTTCTTTGCCGTGGTAAAAGTATAACTCAAATCGTTGAATTTTATTGCACTAGAGCCTTTCTTAATAATGATACCTACGTTTGTTGCTCCATCTGTAAGTGAATTAAGTAAAACACCATCAGCTGAAGTTGAATTTAAAGAAACAGGGTTAAACCAATAAAGATAATTTTTGTTTATTTCTGTGGTTGGACAGGTTATGTCGACGGTAAAGTTTTTAGGTTTACCAGCAGCCTTGCCTGCAGAAAGTGAAGCAAGCTCTGATAAATCAATAGGTTGTAACCTCACGGTATTTCCGTCTCTGGGCGAAATTTCACATGTTGTTTCTTTAAATTTAATGTTCGTCAGGTCTATGTTAATTCTATACAAAGACGAATTATTATTAGCACCAGAACTCGTTTGGGCAGGAGTTCCTGCCATATAGTATACTGTAATATAATTGGTTAACTTTGTTTGGGTTATCGGCCCAGTTTTTACTAGCCATACCATGACTTGTTTTGATATATCTGACGAAGAAATGTATCGGCTTGTTGCTGACTCTGTTTGATCAATCACCGCAGGAATAAATCGCCCTTTAGGCTTTAATATATCAGATATTTGAAAACCAATACCTGGAATTCCTGTCTCGTAAACGACCTGCCCGTTAATTTTATTTACACTAGATTGATTTACGGTTGGGTTTGTTCTGACAACAAATATGTCTCCAGGGTCACAATTTGAAAATGTTTTTGGAACAATATTCCCACGGACTGCAGTGGATAAGATTGTCCCAACAGGTAACGTTGGATCGGCCAGGACAGCAGGTGTACCAAAACTCACCGTGATAGCACCGCTAGACGTACTGCTATAAGAGCAAGAGGCGTTAGCCTGAAAGCTTGAAAATAATATACCTATTAAAATAATAAATTTTTTCATCGCATGTACTTCCTCGTTAACGACAAACCGCTGTGGTTTGCGCGATACTTTCTGTTGCCGTAGCTAATGTATAAGTAGCTTTACATTGCTGATCGGTTTTTGCTCCCCATTGAGCATATACCTCACCTTTATCTTTTAGGCCTGACATATAAACCATACCGCCATCAGATACAATACTGGCCTGTGCTTTTTTATCAGTTGTTAAGGTTACGGTTGCACCATAAGGAACATTTTCACCGGACAATCTTTTGAGAATTAGAAACGCTCTACGACCGAAAGTACCTTCGAAATTAGCTCGTACGATAGCGCCGCGAGTAGGTACTACTTTTTGGGTTGTATTCGGAAGTTCCATATTATCGCTCAACGTTGTGTTATCTAACGTTACACTTGTACGATAGAAAGGTGTTGCATAAGGTATAATGGCATAACCTCGATAATCCGTTTCAATGCTGGTGTCGTTCTCCAGTCTAACATTATCCAACCCTGGAGCTTTAATTAATACGGCCGTGTCGGACATTTCCTGACCCAGAGTAATGCCATTTGCATGAACTAATGCACCTCCACTCAATCCGTAGTTTAATATTTGACTATGTTTATTGTAGCTGTAACCACCCGTTACCTGGCCTAACGAGCCTTTGTATGTAGCATTGACGCTGCCAGTGGCGTCTTCTCGGTTGCTATAGCCCTGCTGAACATTCCAGTCCAGATTGTTATTTTCCAGCGCTGAACCATTAAGAGATACGTATTGGTCGGTGGATCCCGGATTGCTATTATTTATACTATAGCTAGCATAAGTATTCGGAAGCCATTCACTTAAAGGTACAGATATAGTGAACGAAAGAAGATGATCATCTTCCACATTTCGGCCAGAACCACCATTACTCCATGAATAGCGATTATAACTATATCCGAAATAATAGTTGAAACGACGTGCTCCGCCATTATAGCCGATGTTTAGTGAGTTATTGCGTCGGCCACTATCCCAATAGTCTTCAAATAAACCTGAGATTGTCAGACTTCCCAAGTTCGCGCCCAAACTTTGGCTCACCGTCAGGTTAGTCCTGTTTCGCACAGAACGTGCAGAAGAAGTATTATAATGATCATTATAAGTGTTGAACGTATCCGATAGGGTGTTAAACCCTTTCGTTGAGTAACGATAACCTGCAACTGAAACATTCGTCCCGGTTTCGAGAATATTTTTACCGTAGCGAATACGCCAGGACTGTCCAGATGTTTTTTCGTTGTCTTGTTTTTTCGACCAGGCTTGAGTTACATCACTTGAAATGGCTCCAATCTCACCTAAGTTTTGGCCGACACCAAATGCAAGTGCTTGATAAGCCGATGCTGTTTGTAAACCACCATATAAGGTTGTATTATTTAATAACCCATAGCTAATTGTTGCTTGGGTAAATGGTTTTTCATCTGTATTGTTATCATATGGGCGATATTTACCACTGGTAATTTCGTATTCCATCTGGCCTTCACGAAGCATAAGTGGTAAAGAAGCAAAGGCGACGACAAAGTTTTGTTTGCTGCCGTCTGCTTCTTCAACGGTCACGTACAAGTCACCGTTACCGCCAGTAGAGTAGAGATCGGTGATTTCAAAGGCGCCTGGAGCAACAAATGTTTGATAAATTTGATAGCCATTTTGCTTAATGATGACACGAGCATTAGTTCTGGCAATACCGCGAACGACAGGAGCAAAGCCACGAAGGCTTTCAGGGATCATATCCGTGTCTGTCGCTAGCTGAATACCTGTAAAAGGAACACTATCAAATATACTTGAAAGTGAAGAGCTTTCCCCCATAACTAATGTACTTTTTAATGGAATGATACTTCTCTGAGCATAAAGATAAACGGAGTCCCAATTGCTTTTATCGCCGCCATTTTTATTCCATGCACTCAGGTTACGAATGCGCCAAGGGCCAACATTTAACCCGGACTGTAGATTAAAATTGTAATATTCTTGTTTTTCGTCAAAATCTTTTGAGCCGCTGAATTGATAATTTGCCAACAGCGCATTAATACCTTCATCAAACTCTTCAGGCGACACATATCCTTGAGCAATGCTTGATAACGCAGCTTGAGGGATAGATAGTAAAAGTTGCTGTGTATTAAAGTTGAGATCGGCTGTAAAGTTTGGTATGTCAGCTGTGTTCGCGCATCCTTTTGCATCATTTTTTAACGTTGGGAATGCGCTCAGTCGTAAACCATAGCTGGAGAGCTTTTCTATACTCAAGCAAGGTGACAACTCTCCATTTTGCTTTTCAACAAACAGGATACTAGTTGTTTCTTTAAGTTCATTATTCAAGACCACATCGACACGATATTCACCTGATGCTTGAGAATCCTTGGTTGCATAAACTGATAGATCTGGAATAGATGAAGAGTCCTGGCCAACCGATTTAATGAAATCAGGATCAAAAAAATCACGTGCCGTCGCGGTACCGCACAAACATAATGTCAGTGCAGGAATGAGAATAGCAACTGTGTAAGGAGCACCAGCAAGAATTCCAGCTCTTTTTTTTATAAATTTAGACATGTTATTACCCAAGCCAGTCAGTTAATCTCATTAGAATGATGAGGAGTAGGTAGACCCCGAGCCCCCGCTATCGGTTGCTATCATCCATGTTATTTCCGAGCCATTTATGCCTGCTGGTAAAGTGAATTCCACAGTAGAGTAGGCGGCTACGTGTGGGATTGAGCTGTTAATCTCTTTGTCATTTATTTTTACCGACCTAAAATAAAGAAAAAATGGTGTCGGATTTTTCAAGGTAATCTTGTTGTTTGTTTTTTGCCATTCTAATTTTTTAGCTTCAGTATCAGCTGATAATTCTTGAACACTTTTCGGTCGAAAGATCAGTCGCATTTTATGTCGAACAGCTAACTGAATCTTATTTTTAGCTTCATCACTATCGCTGGTCGGTGGTATCGACATGACATTAAAGAAGTAAACCGATTCACGATCTTTAGGTGCATTCGAAATATTTGCATTTGGAAAGATACGTAAGGTGTTTTTCTGTTTTCCTTCCAGGCGAAACAGTGGCGGGGTTACCATAAAATATGATGCGTCTTTTCCTTCTGGGGCTTCTACCCATGACTTGATTAAGTAGGGAGTGTCATCTTTGTTTTCAATGTGCGCGTTGATTTCGCGTGAGCCTTCTTTATAAAGATGACGAGTTGAGTCAACGACAATCCCGCTGTGGGCAAAGAAACTAGTTACTAATGAAAAAGCTATTACTGATTTTAATAATAATTCACGCATAATCCTTTCCTTGGATATAAATGGAGCCTGCCGGGCAGGCTCCATTTATTATTAGTAAGTGAGGGTAAAGGTAGCTACGCCTTTCACGTCACCGGTTGTTACGCCAGAACCTGTTCTGACGTATGCAGCTTTAAAACGCAGGTAAGACGGGGTACCTGCGGTATAAGCGACAGTTTGAGCAGCATTAACACCGCTTAAATCAACACGGCTCCAGTCGGTATTAACAACGGTTACAGCAGCGCTGTTGGCAGCGTTTGGTGCAAGGTTTTTCAGAACGTCGTTCATGCCGCTGACGTAATCGCCAGTAACGGTAACACTAATATTACCGGTGTAATCAGAAGCACCTTTCTGACAGTCTTCGACTTTATATTCAATATCTTTAGCCAGCTCTTTATAAGGAGAGTTCAGAGCAAAGTTTTCTAACTTGTCAGCTCGGATATCGTCCAGAGTTAAAGAGCCACCTGCGATCAGCGGAGCCGGGGTTACGTTACAGGATTCACCAGTTGCAGTAACTTTACCCAGAACTGTCAGGTTGGTGCTGTTCCCTGCCGCGAAAGCCTGAGCACTCAGAACTGCAGAAGCAGCGACCATTACAGCTACGATTGTCTTTTTCATTTAATTAATCCATATATAGATACTTAGTCCTGTGTAGAATCGATAACAGTTATCATGGGAATGGAGTATGCATTCATATTGATATTGAAAATAAGCGCCAGCATTCCTTATATAGTGCTGAAACCTACCTTCCTGTTGAACGACGCTACAATATCACTTGCCATAGCGAACCATGGAGAAGCGGGGGTAATTTAAAAGTCTGGTGCAAAAAATGCTTGTGAATTCTTGATGAAGCACGCGTGAATTTAATAATGACCTTTTCTAATGAGATGTTGAGTTAGGTTGAGATAAATTTAATCCGAAAATGTGGCTTTTAAACAAGATAACTATCGCTTGTCATTTTTTATGCGGTATCCTCAAAGCTGAAGTTCAATGTGAACTGACCCCGCTTCTGTCTGAAGCGATAATGTTCACGCCATGGTTTGGCTGGGATTATTTATTTTTGTTATGGATAATAGGGTTGCGTGGGGCAAGGATATGGATGATATTGCATTATTTAATGGCTGTATAATTAATCAGGAGATTATATTTAATGCCAATATGAATGAGCTGCGACCGCTTGCCGGGGATGGGGAGAGCATCAGCCTCAATGCGCCTACCGCCAGATGCTTGCTGCTGCTATTGCAGAATTGCGGCAAAGTGATTTCTCGGGATGAATTTCTGGCGGCTGTATGGGAAACACGGGGAGTGGTAGTTTCGCAAAATACATTTTATCAAAATATCTCTTTGTTGAGAAAATCGCTGCTCAAAGCCGGACTATCTGAGGATATCATTATCACCGTCAGACAAAAAGGCTTTAGCGTCGCCCCGGATACTTTAGTTATCCCGCTCTCGGATGAAGAGTGCGAGAATATGAATCGGGAAAGATTAACGCATTTTCACAGTAGTAAAACTGCTGATGTCATTTTCAATGATACGGGGAAAATTGACCATAAATTAAGTCTTCCACTACCAGTGAATTTAGCAATCCAGGAGAATGATAGGCGGGAAAATAGCGTGAAGGTGGCAGAGAAAGTATCGGAACGATTACATATAACCTTTAAAGTTCCCACCTGGTTAATCGCGCTGATTGTCGTGATGATAGTTATCAATGTTATCGTACTGATCGTGTTACATCGATAATACGCCGCCGCTGGGGTTTATATCGAGAAGGTAACGGTAAAGTGGATTGCCGAGTATGTTAGTCCCAACCTGGCTGTGTATTCATATTAAGATGTCTGCCAGCACGACCTGGCAGACAAGGGAGGGGAGCTAACGCTGCTTCAGTCCTAAATCCAGCGGCGTCTTGCTGGGTTCGCCGCCGATCTCTCGCGCCAGCTTCGGCACCATATAGCCGGAGATGAGGGTCAACAGTTCACGCATGATTTCACGGGCTTCATCATCGCTGACCATAAAGTGTGCCGCCCCTTGTACCCGGTCCAGCACGTGCAGGTAGTAGGGCATTACCCCGGCATTGAACAGCGCATTGCTGAGATCGGCCAGGGTTTGCGCGTTATCGTTCACCCCGCGCAGCAGCACGCTCTGGTTAAGCAGCGTGACGCCCGCCTGACGCAGCATGGCCATCGCCGCGCGAAACTCGCCGTCAATTTCATTAGCGTGGTTGACGTGGTTAACCAGGATCACCTGCAGCGACGAACGGTGGAAGCGGCTGACCAGCGTCTCGGTGATGCGCGCCGGGATCACGATTGGTAATCGGCTGTGAATACGCAGACGCTTAACGTGCGGAATGGCTTCCAGCTGGGTCATTAGCCAGTCAAGCTCATGGTCCTTCGCCATCAGCGGGTCGCCGCCGGAGAAGATGATTTCATCAAGCTGCGGATGCTCAGCGATATAGTTCATTGCCGTCTGCCAGTTGCGCCTGGTGCCCTGATTTTCGGCATAAGGGAAGTGGCGGCGGAAGCAGTAACGGCAATTGACCGCGCAACCGCCTTTCACCAGCAGCAGGGCCCGGTTGCGATATTTGTGCAACAGGCCGGGCACGACGCTGTGCTGTTCTTCCAGCGGATCGGTGGAGTAGCCGGGGGCGACGATAAACTCCTCTTCGGCGGTAAGTACCTGACGAAGCAGCGGATCGTCAGGGTTGCCTTTCTCCATTCTGGCAATAAACGCGCGCGGGACGCGCAGCGGGAACAGGCGTCTGGCCTCACGTCCGGCGAGCAGTTTTTCATCAGCATCTACATTTAAAAGACGCAGCAGTTCATCAGGACTGGTCACAACATTGGCAAGTTGCGTTATCCAATCTTCTCTGGATGGGGTATTTAGGGTTACAATATGCGCCATTTTGTGGCTTAGCTACCAGTTAAACAATTTCAGAGGGCCTTATGGCGACTTACTATAGCAACGATTTTCGTGCTGGTCTTAAAATCATGTTAGATGGCGAACCTTATGCGGTAGAAGCCAGCGAATTCGTTAAACCAGGTAAAGGCCAGGCGTTTGCGCGCGTTAAGCTGCGCCGTCTGCTGACCGGCACCCGCGTTGAGAAAACCTTCAAATCTACTGATTCTGCAGAAGGCGCGGACGTTGTCGATATGAACCTGACTTACCTGTATAACGACGGTGAGTTCTGGCACTTCATGAACAACGAAACCTTCGAACAGCTGTCTGCTGACGCGAAAGCGATCGGTGACAATGCCAAATGGCTGCTGGATCAGGCTGAGTGCATCGTGACCCTGTGGAACGGCCAGCCGATCGCGGTCACCCCGCCGAACTTCGTTGAGCTGGAAATCGTTGAAACCGACCCAGGTCTGAAAGGCGACACCGCGGGTACCGGTGGTAAACCCGCGACCCTGTCTACTGGCGCTGTGGTTAAAGTGCCGCTGTTCGTCCAGATTGGCGAAGTAATCAAAGTGGATACTCGCTCTGGCGAATACGTATCCCGCGTGAAGTAATTTCACGTCATGATGACTGGCGCAGCCTCTGTGCTGCGCCGCTCTTTCTGTACTGGCACGACGAGCACGACACATGAAGCGCAGCGTAAAACTCCTGGCGTTACTGTTTCTGAGCAGCGCACTGCTGTCTGGCTGCAATACCGCCCGCGGTTTCGGTGAAGATATTCAGGGCCTGGGTCACGCCATCTCTCGCGCTGTAAGCTGACTTCCTTCCGTTTCGCCTGCCGCGATCGCCTTGCGATGCGTCTGCTTCCTCCACGAATACTCCTTTTCTCTTAAAAAACGCAAAGATCCCTTCATCTGTGGACGGTTTGTCTATGCTTATAGGGCATGAAAACAAAACTGACACTAAGGATGACATTATGGTGAAAAAAACGATTGCAGCGTTCTTTACGGTTTTGGTCCTCTCTTCAGCACTGACCGCTTGTAACACCACGCGCGGTGTGGGTCAGGATATTTCAGAGGGCGGCAGCGCAATCTCTGGCGCAGCAACCAAAGCTCAGCAATAACAGCCTTCGACGGTACGGTTTTGCGCCGTACCGTTCTTCACTTCCCCCATCCTGTTGGATATACTCACTACGACTTTTCATCCACCTTACGGGACGACCCGTAAGCGTTTCTCATCCGGGGACGGCCCCAGCAAAGGAGCCTTATGTCCTGGATAGTCTTATTTATCGCTGGCCTGCTGGAAGTGGTGTGGGCCGTCGGCCTGAAATATACCCATGGCTTTAGCCGCCTGGTTCCCAGCGTCATCACCATCGTCGCGATGGTCGTCAGCATGGCGCTGCTTTCATGGGCGATGAAAACCCTGCCGGTGGGTACCGCTTACGCCGTCTGGACGGGGATCGGCGCCGTGGGCGCCGCTGTGACCGGTATCGTACTGTTAGGTGAATCCGCCAGCGCTATGCGTATCGCCAGTCTTGTCTGCATCGTGGTCGGCATCATTGGCCTGAAGATCAGCGCGCACTAGTTGTAGCGCTGATTAACCCAGACCAGTTTGCTGATATCAAAACCTTGCCGGGTGGCAATATCCAGCATCTGCTGCCTGACTTCCGGGGCGATGGTGGGGGCTCGCGCCAGTAGCCAGAGATAGTCGCGGTCGGGGCCGCAGACCAGTGCGTACCGATACTCCTTATCCAGCGCAATGACGTTATAGCTGCCATAGAAGGGGCCGAAGAAGGAGATCTTCAGCGCGGCGCGGCTGGGTTCGCCGGTAAAATACGCCACCCCGTCCGTTTTCTGCCACATGTCGCGGTCGGGGTTATAGCCTTTATTGACCACGTCCAGACCGCCGTCATCGCGCGGCTGCCAGGCGATCGTGACCTTTTCAAGCCCGCTTTCAAAAGGATGGTCGAAGCGGGCGATTTCGTACCAGGTACCCAGATAGCGCTGAACGTCGAAGGGGGTGACCACGGTGACGCCCGGCGGCGGGGCAGGGGGGCTGCAGGCGACAGACAGGAACGAGACGGCGACCGCGGTGATTATCGGCAGGATACGCATGGTATGCTCCTTGCTGGCTTTTAAGCTAAGTGTAGAGTCCGGCAGGGCAAAGGCGGCAAGATTTTTCTATGAAGCGAGCCCGGTAGCAGAATTGCTGCCGGGCTCTTGCAGGATCAGATAAACAGTACGCCAACGAGAGTAATGACGCTGAGGATCGCCGCCAGACCGTAGAAGACCCATTTACCGTTTGGCACATGGATTTTCAGGTCGTGCATGGCGTGGTGAATACGATGCAGCCCACACCACAGCGGCAGGACAATCATCAGAAAGATGAACGCGCGGCCGATAAAGCTTTGGGCAAAGGCCAGCACGCGCTCATAGCTGAAGGCGTCGGCCGGGGCGAGCCCCAGCGGCAGCAAAATGCCCACCAGCAGCACCATCACCGGCGCGACAATTGCGCCCCACATGCCGCCAGCGCCAAACAGCCCCCAGAAAACGGGTTCATCGGAACGTTTCGGATTGGGATTAATCATCTCAGCCTCCTTACCAGAACAGGGCGACAAACAGGATCACCACGGTGACCACCGCCGTCACCACCCAGAGACCTTTAATCACCGGCTCTGGCCCCATTTTTTCGCCTTTGATGATGACGTTGGCGGCTTTCGGCGCCAGCTCGAACCAGGTTTTGGTGTGCAGCAGCGCCGCCGCCAGGGTGATCAGATTGAGGATCACCACCACTGGATTTTGCAGGAATCCGATATATCCCGCCCAGCTTTCGGCGCCGTGCTTGAGGGCAAACAGCCCGTAAATCAGCACAATGCTAAACCAGACCGTCGGTACCGCCGTGCCTTCCCGCACCATGTAGAAGCGATAAAACGGCAGCTTTTTCCACCAGGTGGAGGTCATCGGCCGCACGTAGGGTTTGCGTTTCGTCGTCATAATGCACTCCTTAGCGTGGTTTCAGGGTGGCGATAAGAAAGTCTTTCGAACTTTCCACCTTGCCCTGCTGGATCGCGGCCGCCGGGTCGACGTGCTTCGGACACACTTCCGAGCAGTAGCCCACGAAAGTACAGGTCCAGACGCCGTTCTGGCCGTTAAGCTGCGCCATGCGTTCCTTTTTGCCGTGGTCGCGGCTGTCTTCGTTATAGCGGTGGGCGAGGGTGATCGCCGCCGGGCCGATAAACTCCGGATTCAGGCCGAACTGCGGACAGGCGGCATAGCACAGTCCGCAGTTGATACAGCCGGAGAACTGATGGTATTTGGCCATCTGGGCCGGCGTCTGCTTGTTTGGTCCCTGGTCCGGGGTGCGGTTATTGCCGATGATATACGGCTTAATGGCCTCCAGACTTTCGATAAAGTGGGTCATATCCACCACCAGATCGCGCTCGATCGGGAAGTTGGCCAGCGCTTCAACCTTGATGCCTTTGGTGTAATCCCGCAGGAAGGTTTTACAGGCCAGCTTCGGTACCTTATTGACCATCATGCCGCAGGAGCCGCAGATCGCCATCCGGCAGGACCAGCGGTAGCTCAGGTCGGGCGCCAGGTTGTCTTTAATGTAGCCCAGCGCGTCCAGCAGCGAGGTCTGCTCATCGTAAGGTACGTCATAGAACGCGCTGTGCGGTGCCGTGTCGACCTCCGGGTTGTAACGCACCACTTCGACTTTCAGGTTTTTCATCTCAGCCATGGGTGGTCTCCTTCTTCTCAGCCGCTTCCGCCTCAGCGCCATAAACACGTTTCGCCGGCGGCAGCGTGGTGATCTTCACATCGCCATATTCCAGGCGGGTGGTGCCATCAGCCTCGCGGAAGGCGAGCGTATGTTTGAGGAAGTTGACGTCGTCGCGTTCGGTACAGCCTTCATCCAGACGCTGGTGCGCACCGCGCGATTCTTTACGGGCGATGGCCGAGTGCGCCATACATTCGGCAACGTTTAAACCGTGTCCCAGCTCAATGGTGTAAAGCAGATCGGTGTTGAATACGCTGGAGTTGTCGGTAATGCGCACGCGCTTAAAGCGCTCCTGCAGCTCAGCCAGCTTGTCGATAGTTTTCTGCATCAGCTCTGGCGTCCGGTAGATGCCGCAGCCTTCCTCCATCGAGAGCCCCATTTCGTCGCGGATTTTCGCCCAGTTTTCGTTACCCTCCTGGTTGACGAGATCTTTCAGACGACGCTCCACATCGGCAGCCTGCGCATCGAGGGCGGAGCCGTTCGTCTCGCCCGCTTGCGCGGCGCGCTGCATGGCCTGTTCCCCGGCCAGGCGGCCGAAGACCACCAGCTCGGCCAGCGAGTTGGAGCCCAGGCGGTTGGCGCCGTGCAGACCAACGGACGAGCATTCGCCCACGGCAAACAGCCCTTTGATGCGGGTTTCGCACTGTTGATCGGTTTCGATGCCGCCCATGGTGTAGTGCGCGGTCGGGCGTACCGGAATCGGTTCTTTCACCGGGTCGACGCCGACGTAGGCCTTCGCCAGCTCACAGATAAACGGCAGGCGCTCCAGCAGCTTTTTCTCGCCGAGGTGGCGCAGATCGAGGTAGACCACGTCGCCGCGCGGCGTGGGAATGGTGTTCCCTTTCCGCCATTCGTGCCAGAAGGCCTGGGACACTTTGTCGCGTGGGCCCAGCTCCATATATTTGTTCTTCGGTTCGCCGAGCGGGGTTTCCGGGCCCATGCCGTAATCCTGCAGATAGCGATAGCCGTTTTTGTTGACCAGAATCCCGCCTTCACCGCGGCAGCCTTCGGTCATCAGGATCCCGGAACCCGGCAGGCCGGTCGGGTGATACTGCACGAATTCCATATCGCGCAGCGGCACGCCGTGGCCCAGCGCCATACCCATCCCGTCACCGGTAACGATGCCGCCGTTGGTGTTGTAGCGATAGACGCGTCCGGCGCCGCCGGTGGCCAGCACCACCGCGTTGGCGCGGATCTGCACCAGCGTGCCTTCCATCATATTCATCGCCACCAGGCCGCGGGCCTGGCCGTCATCGACCAGCAGATCAAGGACGAAATGTTCATCAAAGCGTTGAATTTGGGGAAACTGAAGGGAGGTCTGGAAGAGGGTATGCAGCATGTGGAAGCCGGTTTTATCGGCGGCAAACCAGGTACGTTCGATCTTCATGCCACCGAAGCGCCGGACGTTAACGCTGCCGTCAGGGCGGCGGCTCCACGGGCATCCCCACTGTTCCAACTGGGTCATTTCCGTCGGGCAGTGGTGAACGAAATAGTCGACGACATCCTGCTCGCACAGCCAGTCGCCTCCGGCGACGGTGTCGTGAAAATGGTACTCAAAGCTATCGTGATCCTGGGCAACGGCTGCGGACCCCCCTTCTGCAGCGACCGTATGGCTGCGCATCGGATAGACTTTAGAAATCAGGGCGATTTTGGCATTGGGGTTGGCCTGGGCGGCGGCGATAGCGGCGCGAAGGCCTGCCCCGCCGGCGCCAATTACGGCGAGATCGGCTTGAAAAGTGTGCACGACATTCCTCCAGTTTTAGTGTATTTCGCCGCCGGGCTGGCGAAAAAGTATCACTGCTCCTTTATAGGTACAGGAGTATAGCCGTAGGGTCAGTATGGAAAATTGACGTGTTCGATTTTTTTATCGATATGTGCGGTTATTTATCAGTGATATTTATGCATTTAGGTTAACGATAGATTAATGGCATGTAATCTGCCGGGGATTGCACAAAATTTGTTTCACTCGCCGGTTGCGAGTAGACTTCGTGCCCTTGTTTGCAATCGGAGAAAGTACCATGAGCGAGACGGCAACCTGGCAGCCGAGCGCACCCATTCCCAATCTGTTGAAACGCGCGGCGGTGATGGCGGAAATCCGCCGGTTCTTTACCGATCGCGGCGTGCTGGAGGTGGAGACGCCTTGCATGAGTCAGGCGACGGTAACGGATATCCATTTGTTCCCGTTTGAAACCCGTTTCGTCGGCCCGGGCCACTCACAGGGACTCAATCTGTACCTGATGACCAGTCCGGAATACCATATGAAGCGCCTGCTGGCGGCGGGCTGCGGCCCGGTTTTCCAGCTGTGCCGCAGCTTCCGTAATGAAGAGATGGGGCGGCATCACAATCCGGAATTCACCATGCTGGAGTGGTATCGTCCGTGCTATGACATGTATCGTCTGATCAACGAGGTGGACGATCTGCTGCAGCAGGTGCTGGAGTGCCAGCCGGCGGAAAGCCTCTCCTATCAGCAGGCGTTCCAGCGTCATCTGGATATTGACCCGCTCTCTGCCGATAAAGCGCAGCTGCGCGAAGTCGCGGCGAAGCTGGATCTGAGCAATATCGCCGATACTGAAGAAGATCGCGACACGCTGCTGCAACTGCTGTTCACCATGGGCGTGGAGCCGCACATCGGCAAAGATCGGCCGACGTTCATTTATCATTTCCCGGCGACTCAGGCCTCTTTAGCGCAGATCAGCCCGGAAGATCATCGGGTCGCTGAGCGCTTCGAGGTCTATTACAAAGGAATTGAGCTGGCGAATGGTTTCCACGAGCTGACCGACGCCCATGAGCAGCGCCTGCGCTTTGAGCAGGACAATCGCAAGCGGGCCGCGCGCGGCCTCCCGCAGCAGCCCATCGATAACAACCTGCTGGCGGCGCTGGAGGCAGGTCTGCCGGACTGCTCCGGCGTGGCATTGGGCGTTGATCGCGTGGTGATGCTGGCGCTGGGCGCTGAAAGCATCGGCGAAGTGATCGCCTTTACGGTCGACCGCGCCTGATGGCGCTGTCACCTCCCGCCGCCTGCGGGCGAGGGAGGTGACAGGCCTCTCCTGACCTATACCTCGCACGGTATCCCGGCATTCGCCCGAATACCCACAATCTCTCTCCGTGATTTTGCTACTATCCGCGCTCTTTTTATGAGACCAGGCGTTGCCCGTCGGGCGATGCTCACGTTTGGATAGGTTTATGCATCAACAACTCAAGAAGATGAGCCTGATTGGGCTGATTCTGATGATCTTCACCTCGGTGTTTGGCTTTGCCAACAGCCCGTCGGCGTTTTATCTGATGGGCTACAGCGCTATGCCGTTTTATCTTTTTTCCGCACTCTTTTTCTTCATTCCGTTTGCGCTGATGATGGCGGAGATGGGCTCAGCCTTTCGTCGGGAAGAGGGCGGCATTTACTCCTGGATGAACCACAGCGTCGGGCCGCGCTTTGCGTTTATCGGCACCTTTATGTGGTTTGCGTCGTACATCGTCTGGATGGTGAGTACCGCGGCTAAGATCTGGGTGCCGCTATCTACCTTTTTGTTTGGCGCCGACAAAACCCAAAGCTGGGCGCTGGGTAGCCTGACCCCGACGCAGACGGTGGGCATTCTGGCGGCCTGCTGGATGGTCGTCGTGACCTTTATTGCCGTCAAAGGGATCAATAAAATCGCCAGGATCACCGCCGTCGGCGGTATCGCGGTGATGGGGCTTAATCTGGTGCTGCTGCTGGCGAGCGGGGCGATCCTGCTGCTCAACGGCGGCCATTTCGCCCAACCGTTAAACTTCGCCCTTTCGCCTAATCCGGGCTATCAGTCGGGTATGGCAATGCTGTCATTTGTGGTATTTGCCATCTTCGCCTATGGCGGAATTGAGGCAGTCGGCGGCTTAGTGGATAAAACCGATAAACCGGAAAAGAACTTTGCCAAAGGGATTATTATCGCGGCGATCGTGATCTCGGTTGGTTATTCGCTGGCGATTGTGCTGTGGGGCGTGAGCGCTAACTGGCAGCAGGTGCTCGGTGCGCGTTCAACCAACCTCGGCAACATCACCTATGTGCTGATGACCAGCCTCGGGAACACGCTCGGCCAGGCTCTGCACATGACGCCAGAGGCGGCAGCCCTGACCGGGATCTGGTTCGCCCGTATTACCGGGCTGTCGATGTTTCTCGCCTATACCGGCGCGTTTTTCACTCTCAGCTATTCGCCGCTGAAAGCGATTATCCAGGGCACGCCAAAAGCGCTCTGGCCATCGGTGATGACCCGTCTCAACGTTAATGGTATGCCCGCCGCGGCGATGTGGCTGCAGTGTTTGCTGGTCGGGGTGTTTATTGTCATGGTGTCGTTCGGTGGGGACAGCGCTTCCGCGTTTTATAACAAGCTGACGCTGATGGCCAATGTCTCCATGACTTTGCCTTACCTGTTCCTGACCATCGCCTTCCCGTTCTTCAAGTCAAAAGCGCATCTCGATCGGCCGTTCGTGATTTTCAAAAACCGCCAGTCGACGCTGCTGGCGACCGGCGTGGTGCTACTGGTGGTGACCTTCGCCAATATCTTCACCATTATTCAGCCGGTCATCGACAGCGGGGACTGGAACAGCACGCTGTGGATGGTCGGTGGGCCGATCTTCTTCTCGCTGCTGGCGTTGGCCATTTACGAAAGCTACCGTCGGCGCCTGGCGTCCGGTGTGCTGGTAATGGAGAGCTAGAAAGCCTGCCCGGCGGCGGCGCCGGGCAGGGTATGGCCTACAGGCTGCCAGCCGTACGTCGGCTGGTTTTCCCGGCCGAGGTCATGGTTTTACTGCTTTGCCTGCCGTCGATACTTTCCAGCCGCATCTGGAACGGAGGGAACGGCATATCAATGCCATGCTCGCGGAAGCCCGCCAGGATCAGCTGATGCATCTCATGGCGTAGCGGCATGCGGTGCCCCATCTCGGCGGCAAAAATACGCAGCTCGAAAATCTGGATCCCCTGCTGCAGGTCGACGAGAAACGCCTCCGGCGCCGGGGTATCGATGACCAGCGAACAGCGATGCGCCGCGGCGATGAGGATCTTGGTCACCTCTTCGGTATCGGCGTCCACCGGAGCCGGCACCGTCAACACCACGCGGGTGACCGAGTCCGACAGCGACCAGTTGATAAACTGTTCGGTGATGAACGCCTTGTTCGGCACGATAATCTCTTTCCGGTCCCAGTCGCTGATGGTGGTGGCGCGGGTATTGATGCGGGTGACGCTGCCCGTCAGGTCGCGGATGGTGACCGTATCGCCGATGCGGATCGGCTTTTCAAACAGGATAATCAGGCCGGAGATAAAGTTAGCGAAGATCTCCTGCAGGCCAAACCCGAGACCCACACCCAGCGCGGCGACCAGCCACTGCAGCTTCGACCACTCAATGCCAATCATCGAGAAGCCCACCAGCCCACCGATCAGCATCAGCAAATACTTGGTGATGGTGGTGATGGCGTAGCCGGTGCCGGGCGTTAAATCGAGGTGCTGGAGGATCGCCAGCTCCAGCAGCGCCGGCAGGTTGCGCACCAGCTGAGTGGTGATGATCAGCACCAGAATGGCAATCAGCACTGCGCCAAGGGTGATGGGCTCGAGGCTTTCCACCCCCTGCACCGTCGAGGTGACGTCCCACAGCGAGATATTCTCAAGGAAGCCAAACGCCGAGTGAATTTCCGACCACAGCACGATGACTGACAGCAGCGCGATCAGCATCAGCAGAGAGCGCACGAGACGCAGCGACTGGGTACTGATGGCATCGAGATCGACCTCGCTGACCTCCGTCTCCACCGACCCTTCCGGGCTGCTGACGTGAACAGGCTCATCTTCGCCGCGGGCGCGCTGGGCGAGAATTTCCGCGCGACGATGGCGGGCCCGGTCGAAGGCCAGTCGGCGCCGCTGGATCAGCATCCAGCGGCGGATAATGTGATAGACCACCAGCAGCAGGAACCAGATGGCGACGGAGGTTTCCAGACGTGCCAGCAGCGCCTGAGCGGTAGCGAGGTAGCCGACGGCGGCCGCCAGCATGGCCACCAGCGGGGCGCCAAGCATCAGGTTCCACAGCAGGCGGTTCACCATATTGTCGCCATTCCCCTCTTTATCCAGGTAGAGCGGGATGCCGGCATGCTTAAGGCTGAGGGTGACCACCGCCAGCGCGCCGCAGATCAGCAGGAAGCACAGGCGGCCCAGCGAGGCGGAGAACTCGCGGTCGTTAAGATTATCGAACATGATCAGCGCCATTATCAGCGGCACAATTAGTCCGATGCTCATCAGGTAGTAGCGCATCGCTTTCGCCACGCGGTTACGCGGCCAGCCGAAGTGGGCGATAAACAGCCCGTTTGGCCGGGCGAAGGTGGCGCAGATCATCACCACCCACAGCAGAGGCACCGTCGCGGTGACCCCATCGCCAATCGCCACCGCCAGCGGGAAGGGCCAGGCGGACTGCAGACCATAGCCGAGCGTCATCCACAGCACCGGCAGCGGCGAAGCTACCAGTATCGACCAGAAGACCGTGCGCAGCGTCAGCCAGAAGTGATCCTGGGTGACTTTCCCCACCCGAGCGCTGGAGCGCTCAAGGAAGCGGGTGAAATGGCGCCGCGAGCTGATGCTGAAGCCAACCAGCAGCAGGGCGGCAAACAGCGGTAGCAGGGTCTCTTTGCTGGTGAGCATCATCGCGCTGGCTTTACCCAGCTCGCTGATGGTATCCAGGGAGATCAGGCGCCGCAGATCCTGGACAATCTCCAGCGGCCAGGAGAAGCCGATGGGGCTGACGTCCGAAGTCCAGAACAGATAGCGGTGGGTAGCTTCGTTGATCTCCTTCAGCGCGTCTTCCAGCTGGCCGTTGGCGACCTTCAGCTTGGTGAGCTCCAGCATCAGGGTATCGCCGCCGCGCAGCAGCGAGTTCAGTAGCTCGTTCTGCGTGCGTAGCTGCGCCTGCAGGATCTTGTTCTGCTCGCTGGTCAGCGGTTCGCCGTCGGCCTGACGGATCTGCCGCAGCTGCGGCTGCTTACTGAGTAAATCCTCAAAGCGCAGACGCTGCACGCGCAGCTGCGCCATTTCCGTATCCAGCTGCTGCGGGCGAGGGCGCTCCGGCAGCCGCGCCACCTGGGCGCGCAGGGCTTCGCCCAGCAGATTGGAGGAGCCCAGCCACTGCGACTGCTCGCGCAGGGTGTTTAACGCCTGGCGCACCTGCAGCGTTTGATTCGTCGCCTGCCGCTGCTGGGACGCCACCAGATCCATACGCTGCGCCTGCTGGTTCAGCGCCTGGGAGAGTTCGCGGTTGACTTTAAACTGGGCGGTGATGTCCGGCGGCAGGTTTTCACTGTTCTCCGCCAGCAGTTCGGTACTCTCCAGCGCTTTTTCCGCCTCCCGCTGGCGCTGGCTGTTCTGCAGATTACGCAGCGCCTGCAGATAGGCATCCAGCTGCTCGCTCTGCTTTTGCGCCAGTTCAGAACGGGCGCGCGACAGCTCCTGGCGGTTATTGGCGGAAAGCTGGGCAAGGTCGAGCTCATCCACCAGCGCCTTCAGGCGCGCCGATTCCGCCTGCAGGGCAAGATTTTGCGCCTGGGCGAGAGCATTGTTGCCGGTTTGCGTGCCGATGCGGCGCTCAACCTCATTGAGCTGACGCCGGGCGTCGGTTTGCTGCTGCGGCAGCTGGTTCAGGGAGTCGGCGATTTCACGCGCGCGATCCTGCTCCTGCTGCGCCTGACGGCTTGACTCCAGCAGCTGGCTGCTGACCTGGAGGATCTCCTGGTTCAGCGCATCGGCGGTCAGGCCGACTGGCACCTGGCGCGGCTCTTCGCTCAGATTGTTGAGCTGGGCACGCAGGCTTTGAAACAGTTTGGGGAAATTGTCGATAACGTCCTGATACTGACGGGCGCGCTCGAGAGACGATTTTCGCTCCTCAAGCGCGTTCAGGGCGGACTGCAGAACTTCAACGGTTTCAGGCTGGGCGGGCTTTGCCGCCTTCGCCTGTTCCAGTTCCTGGGTTATTTGTTTAGCATCCGGGGCTGTCGCAGCGTACGCCCCGAAACTGAGGCTCAAGGCCAACAGGAAAGTGTATATCAGGCGCACGGCATAACCCTTTTGCTGAAGAATTAACCTTGGTCTTGTTTATCGTCAACCAGCGGGCTGGCGCGATGTTCGGCGCGGATCTCTTCTTCCGGTAACGGCGCCGGTTCAGCGGCGGTGGTTACTTCCACCGTTGTCGCCAGCGGTTGGCCGATTTTAGTCACGGACAGGCTTTGCAGCGTGTCGACCAGCTTCACCTGGCCCGGGGCAAACAGGTTGATCACGGTGGAGCCCAGTTTGAAGCGGCCCATCTCCTGGCCTTTCAGCAGGGCGACGGAGCCTTCGCTGTCGCCAGCGGGCCAGGTCCAGCGTTTAATAATGCCTTCGCGCGGCGGGGTTACGGTGCCGGACCACACGGTCTCGATGCTGCCGACGATAGTCGCACCCACCAGAATTTGCGCCATCGGGCCAAACTCAGTATCAAACAGGCAGATGACGCGCTCGTTACGGGCGAACAGGTTCGGCACGTTCTGCGCCGTCAGATGGTTAACGGAGAACAGGTCGCCAGGAACGTAGATCATTTCGCGCAGGATACCGTTGCACGGCATGTGCACGCGGTGATAGTCGCGCGGCGACAGATAGGTGGTGGCGAAGCTGCCGTTACGGAACAGGTCGGCCATCTGGTAGTTGCCGGCCAGTAAGGCTTCCAGGCTGTAGTCGTGGCCTTTGGCCTGCAGAATTTTATCGTTCTCAATGGCACCAAGCTGGCTGATCACGCCGTCGGCCGGCATCACCAGTACGTTAGGATCGGTATTCAGCGGGCGAACGTCGTCGCGCAGCGGGCGCACAAAGAAATCGTTGAAGGTGCGATAGGCCGCGGTATCCGGCTTCTGCGCCTCTTTCATATCGACCTTGTAGTATTTCACGAACAGATCGATGACCAGCTTCGTCAGCCAACCTGCGCGTTTGCTCGCACCCCAGCCTGCGAGGCGGGTGAGCCACAGTTTAGGCAGAATGTATTGCAGTGAAAGTTTAAGATCGTTTAACAAAGTAGCCTCCAGGCCATGATATGTCGTTCCTGACCCCGCCTGCGGGCGGGGACCTGAAAAAAGGGGACGATTCTATACGTAAAACTCGCCAAATGGCATCCGCGTAAGCCGCGTCATCACCGCTGCCCGGCAGCGCCTGACGTGACGCTCAGCTTAATGGTCAGTCATCGGTCGAGGAAAAGTTTTTACGCGTTTTTACCTGTACCTGCGCCATGCTTTCCAGGATTCGGTGGTAGTTCTCGAAACGGCTTTCGGCGATTTTGCCGCTCTCTACCGCTTCGCGAAGCGCACAGCCAGGATCGGTATCGTGTTTACAGTCGCGATATTTGCAACGGCCTAAATAATCATGGAATTCGACAAAGCCGTTGGTGATTTGTTCCGCTTCCAGATGCCACAGGCCGAACTCACGTACCCCCGGTGAATCAATCACATCGCCGCCGTGCGGGAAGTGGTAGAGGCGCGCCGCGGTGGTGGTGTGCTGGCCTAAGCCGGAAACGTCCGAGACATCATTGGTGAGGATCTGATCCTCATTCAGCCCCAGCAGGGCGTTCAGCAGGCTTGATTTACCCACCCCGGACTGCCCGGCGAAGATGCTGATGCGGTCGGTCAGGGCCGCTTCCAGCGGCTTGAGGCCGTCCTGAGTACGGCTGGAGACCAGCAGTACGCGGTAACCGATGTTGCGGTAGATGTCCATTTGCTCATTGACGAAGCGCAGGCCATCGTCATCCAGCAGATCGATTTTGTTCAGGACAATTAACGGCTCGATATCCTGCGCCTCGCAGGCCACCAGATAGCGATCGATAATATTCAGCGACAGCTCAGGCAGGATCGCGGAAACTACCACGATCTGGTCGATATTGGCGGCGATAGGCTTCACTCCGTCGTAAAAATCCGGGCGCGTCAGGACGGAGGCGCGATCGTGAACCGCTTCGACGATCCCTTTGACGCTTACGCCGTCGGCGGCGTCTTTACCCGGCCGCCAGACCACGCGGTCGCCGGTGACCAGCGAACGGATCGTCCGGCGGATATTGCAGCGATGCACGCTGCCGTCAGCGGATTCGACGTCGGCATGCATGCCAAAGCGACTGATGACAATGCCTTCCGACGTGTCGCCAAACAGGTTGTCATCGTAGTCGGCCTTCTCCGCAGTGGTTTTCAGACGGCGCTGGTGGTTGGCTTTGACGCGGCGCTGCTGGCCTTTGGAGAGTTTATTTTTACTCAATCGAACTGGCTCCTGGTCGCCCTGATGGGGCAAAACCTCTATGATACACGCTATTTTAGATGAATATAGTCACGCAAGAAGGGTGGAAAATAGCATGAGTGCAAATGAAAACAACCTCATTTGGATCGATCTTGAGATGACAGGGCTGGATCCGGAGCGCGATCGCATTATTGAAATCGCCACCCTGGTGACCGATGCCAACCTGAACATTCTGGCCGAGGGGCCGACCATCGCGGTGCATCAATCGGATGCCCAGCTGGCGCTGATGGACGAGTGGAATGTGCGGACGCATACCGGCAGCGGGCTGGTGGATCGCGTGAAGGCCAGCGCCGTCAGCGAGCACGACGCCGAACTGGCGACCATTGAGTTTCTTAAGCAGTGGGTGCCGGCGGGCAAGTCGCCGATCTGCGGCAACAGCATCGGCCAGGATCGTCGCTTCCTGTTTAAGTACATGCCGCAACTGGAAGCCTATTTCCACTATCGCTATCTGGACGTTAGCACGCTGAAAGAGCTGGCGCGTCGCTGGAAGCCGGAAATTCTCGACGGCTTTAAAAAGCAGGGTACCCATCAGGCGATGGACGATATCCGCGAGTCAGTCGCCGAGCTGGCTTACTACCGCGAGCATTTCATTAAGCTGTAAACCGCGACCGGGCCCTGTGCGCGGCCCGGTACACCTTTCTGCGTTATTTAAACCACTTCTGCTGCATCTGCTGGAAGTCAGGCGTCGCCATGACCGCGGTCAGGGCATCGTTGATCGCATTCAGTAGCTCCGGATCGTCTTTGCGCACCGCAATTGCATACTGCTTACCGTAATAAACCGGGTCAGTGGCCCGTTCATCCATGATGGCGTAGTCAGGGTTCTCCTGCTGCCAGGCGTCGAGGGTGGCGAAGTCGCCCATGACGCCGGTTATTTGCCCGGCCTTCAGCGCGGCCAGGGCGCTGGCGACGTCGTCGTAAGGAACAGCCTGTACGGCTTTCTGTTTATCACGCAGATAGTGCTGATGCAGTGTGCCTTTCACCACGCCGACTTTTTTGGCTTTCAGGTCGGCAAAGGTATGGGCGACATCTTTGTTGACGATCACCACCCCGGAGAGCGACTGGCGATAGGGACGGCTGAAGGCGACCTGCTTCTCACGCATCGGGATCACTTCCATGCCGGCAATCACCGCGTCAAATTTCTTGAAGCGTAAAGCCGGGATCAGCGTATCGAAACGCTGCGCCGTGAACTGGCACTGCGCCTGCATCTGCTGGCACAGGGCCTGGGCAAGATCGATATCGAAGCCGACAGGCTGATTTTTGCCGTTGGCGGTGACAAACGGCGGATTGGCCGTGCTGGTGCCAAAATGGAGCGTCTCGGCTGACGCGGTTCCGATGGCCAGCATGCTCAGCAGCAGGACGGTGAGGACTTTTCTCATTCTAATTCCCTGTTTGGCGGCGTGGTGGCCTCGTTTTACGTCGCGCCACCGCTGTATGATGCGAGCGATTTTGCGTCATTCAGGCGGGCGGAAAAAGCGATTTTGCCCGAAATGACGCTTATTTATACAATTCAGCGGCGTAGGTGGCGAGAAAATATCCATTTAAACAAAAAACGCAAAAAAGTGATGAACAGGGGGTTGCAGGGGCATCGAATTCTCGTATAATGCGCCTCCCGTAACGACGCAGAAATGCAAATTACGACGCCATCGAAATATGGCAAAAAATGCAGTAACGCGGGAATAGCTCAGTTGGTAGAGCACGACCTTGCCAAGGTCGGGGTCGCGAGTTCGAGTCTCGTTTCCCGCTCCAA
>NZ_JAKKOM010000041.1:0-39436 GCF_021739525.1 Klebsiella sp. 2019SCSN059
TTTTATCATCGAGTTCGGTGACCGCCTCGACGGTCACTTCTGAGAAAAGGCATTTACACAGAATGGTGTACAGGCTCGGTATCGTGGACAGATCCCAGAAACCAGCCATCATCATCCGGTGGCTCCGGTATCCAGCCACGGGCATCCGGGGCTTCATCCGTAAATCCGGCAGCGAAAGCTTCAGGCGCTTCATCGCGCATTGTCATCACAAAGCACTGGAGTTTATGGGTTCTGAGCCAGTAACTTAATTCTGCGGAAGTTTCACAGCCACTTCGTACCAGCGCAGGATGTGTCCAGTACCCCTGTTCATCACGTTTCACTTCAGCGGCGATAATCATTTTTCTTTCTCCTTGTGTTCGCTATGCTTTGTCGTTGATTTCATAACGGTTATGGATTTTTCTTCAGCACCGGCTTCCCGGTATTTCAGAAACTCTACGACCTTTCTTACCAGACTCTCCGAATCCCGATCGCGTAGTAGTGGAATGCCGGCCTGCCTCAGAACCTCTTCCAGCAGAATATCGCGCCGGATACGGTGTTTTTTCTGGTGTGAGGCATCATCCAGTTCAACTGCGCCGATGATAGCGAAGGTATGGATGTCAACGATGACCACATCGCAGTGCCACTGTGATGCCATCCGGAAGAGTTGCCACCAGGTCCGGGATCGTGGCCGGATATGGGGAGAGAGTGTGGCAATATCTGCCACCCGGACCTGAGGACACAACAGCCAGCGTGTTCGGCTGGTATGCCTCAGCAATGCCCGGAAAAAATGTTGTTCCCGTGGCGTCATCAGTGTGTCATTACCCACCCAGACCCGCTGGCGACACAACCGTTGCTCAGCCTCTGAGGGGCGAATACCCAGGGCTTTCAGTGACCTCAGAACCGGGGAAGTCTTCGTTACTGCGCGTCCTTTCAGAAGCAGCACCAGAAATCCCAGCAAACTCAGCACAACAACGGTACTGCCCGCCATCATTAATATCTTTGCCATGTATTTTATTCCCTGATGTTCCTTTCTTTCCCGATGCGTTTTCCTGTCGTCTTCCTCATCTTTCTGTCCCTCTTCTGATAAGGCAGAACTCTGCCGGCAGCCTGTCGAGCAACGCGCGGCGAAATACATTCGGCAGTCCTCTCCCGGCTACAACATCAGCAATCAGAACTGATATGACGCTAATCTGCAGGAAGTGGCACAGGACAAAACCAATCTGATGCACCAGTTCCGCAGCAGGCATATTACGAAGAGCATTAATCAGCCGGATGGCATCCTGTGGGGAACCCCAGGCGAGAATACCGATACCGACCAGCATCACCGCCGGCGTATACAACAGCCCCCGGCTGATAACCCGTCCGGTCAGGCCTGTAAGCTCACACCTTTGCTGGCGAAACACCTCATCATCCCGGAGGATTTCCCATTCCAGCCGGGCCTTTTCATAGCGCGGCACCTCGGCCACCACCTGAATACCGTCGCGAATACTGACCAGCGGTGAGACCTCTGGCTTTCTCATCCGGTCGATGTGCCGGGTGTACAGGGCCAGACCGGCCCAGAACAGCGCGACAGATAACGCAACCAGATAAAATCCGCTTGCCCGGGATACAGGAGAAAATAAAACCATCTGAACCAGTGCCAGCGCGCAGCCGTATAAATAACAGAATAACTGCTGCTCAGGGCGCAGAATGAAATATCTGAACATATTGATTCCTTTTTAGATAAAAATAACATTCACAGCCGTCTTAATTTCATTATCGCCAGACCACTGTTTTCTCATACACCGCAATCACACCACGCCTGATTAATTCCTCTTTAACGCGACCATAAAGCGCCATGCCTTTTGTATTACCGGACAGGGATTTAATATAATTCATCAGGGATGAAGTATTCGCCGGGCGGTTCCCTGCAGATTTTTTACTTAATGACTGGACTTTATCGGTCAGGTGCAGCACTTCATCGTTACTGATTACCATAGGTGCCGCCTTCGGTTTCTCTGCAGAGCAAGGCGATGATATACGGCAACATCGTCTCCCCGCCCTGCATAGCTCGGCAATGACGCCATCATAGCCTTTATCATTCGAGATAATATGAAATATCGTCTCTTCCGGTGCAGTCGCGCTAAGTCTTCCCAGCTCAAACACCAGATGGAAGTCCACATTATTTTTTGACACATTCGAAACCTGGAATACGCTTACCGATATATCACCTGCATACGTTACAGCTGGAAAACGTATAAACTCCTGCTGAGGCCCGGTAAATAAAATAAGGCGTTCATAACGGGACAGACGGACATTTTCAAGTGTACCAATATTTTCATAATCTACGAGAGCAATAATTTTTTCAGTCATCGTCATCCAGAATCTGTCTGCACGGACAGTTATGATGCCGCAGCCTGTAATGCGGCAAATATAAAATGAATACCTGTTGCTATTTCAGGCATACCCTCAGCTAATTTTCGTTACATCTATTAGCTGAGGATTCCCAGGTATAATTATCAGGAATGGGTAAATATAATTAAAGGGTCTGACTCATCTTTCGTTCAGCTCGCAGCAGCTCCTTCATCATGCGCTCACTGGCGTACTGCGCTTCCTCTGCAGTGACGGTCGCAACGGCATTCCCCTGCAGATCATAGCGGGAGGCCCCCACCTTCATCCGGGACAGATAGTCCGCAGACCGGGTCAGACTCTTCAGGCACTTAATGACCTGTTTATGCGACAGCGGCAGGTCGCGGTTCACAATGTCGGCAAACAGCTGCTCGCGCATTCCCCTCGCCAGCAGACGGGGTGAGTTTCCGTCGAACAGCTGTGGCCAGAATGCCTTCAGGGTCATGATGGCCTGTTCCGGCGGCAGCAGGCGAAGATAACGCACCGGAGGTGGCGTCTTTACCGCTTTATCCGGCGCCGGCGCAGCGTTGCGCGCGTCGGCTTCGGCCGCTTGTTTAGCCTTCTCAAGTTTCGCTTTCTTTGCCTTCCAGGCCGGCGGGGACGAGACCACCACGACCTTCTTTCGGCGCACCACACCAGGAGCAGGGGTTGCCTCTGCGGGGGCCGTGCTGTTCTCCGCCGGTTTTCGTTTCAGGCTCAGTACAGGGCGTTTTTCTTCTGCCATAACAATTGCCTATCGTTCAGTTAATAAGAGCTACTATACCTGAACGGTATCACCCTTTCCTGCTCCTGCGTTCACATTGAGACGACAATACCCAGTACCGCCAGGTGCACGGCATAGAACATCACGAAGAACTGCCGCGGCCAGAAGCGTTTCACACGTTCTCCGGCAGATGAGCACACCATCAGCGTCAGCAGCGCAATCGCCAGTCCGGCCACTGATTCACTCACGTCATGCATATTCATCAGCAACACCATGAGGGCCCACAACACCCCGTATCCCAGCCGTTCCGGTGCATGCTGTGCGCGACAAAGCAGCCAGCTGGCGGTGAGCATGCCCACTCCGGCCATGCCGTAGCTGCCGGTTGACAGGGGTATCCAGGTGACCAGCAGTCCAGCCGCCGGGAGGGTGTAATACCAGGACGGCTGGCTGACCCACCGCAGGACCTGGCCCGTAACGGCAAAGGCAAACAGAATATTCCCGGTATACCACGGGTACCCGATGAGCATAAACGACACCTGGGCGACCAGCGCCCAGCCCCACAGGCTGTTCAGTTGAGACTGGCGTATTTCCGCGTGCCGTGCCAGATTCATTCCCCATGCCAGACCGAACAGCGGAAAACAACCACGTCCCAGCAGGCGCATCACTTCATTGTTTCCGGCCAGCAGTAAGCCGGTGTGGTCAGTCACCATCAGTACCAGTGCGACCGTTTTAATCATATCCGTTTGTCCCGGTGTCCAGGTCAGCAGGCGCTGAAGCCAGCTGTCTGTCGCGCCTGGAAATGTGTGTTGTGCTCTCATGTTTTTTTTCCTTTTAGCGCTCCGGCAGACTGCCCGATTTCAATCGGGGAGGCTGCCGGAGCAGACAAGCCGCAGGCGCGTCAGTCGCCCCCGAGTGTTTTCTCGCGGTTAAGGTCACGAACCATGTCCCGCTCCACAGCCTGCAGACGCTCACGCTGCAGACGTTCTGAGGCCACCTGCTGAATCGCCTCCTCCTGGCGCCGGAACTGAGGATCATCCGGTAGCGTCGTTTTCTCCGTACCCGGCCGGTCACGCTCCAGTCCGCGAATGACGTCCCCGATAACCTCTTTCACCCGGTCCGCCGGCTCGCCGGCTTTACGCGCCTCCCCGGCCACTTCCCGGGCAGTCTGTTCCGCCTGTTTTTCCATTTCCCGGCGCTGCTGTTCTTCTGCCGCCCGCTGTGCCAGTACCTCTGGCGGGAGGATAATGTCAGCCCCGGCCTGCGGTACCGGAGCCACCGGCGCCGGTTCAGCCCATACCCGCCCACCGGTCATGGCCCCGGGGTTCCAGGGGCGGTCATCACCGGCCAGCCGCACCACCACCCCCGTATCGGGATTGTCGCGGGCCATTCTGACGCCCTCCCCCATATTCCCGGCCAGCAGGCTTTCTCCGTTGCGGCTGTTCTGCAGCGCCACGAACCGGGCGTCTTCATTGCCCATAATTCGTCCCTCTCCGCCGATAGCCTCCAGCCGTCCGTCCCGATCGGTCAGCGGGCTGAGCCAGATACCGGCGGCTTTCCCGTTTTTATCAAATGCCGGCAGCGCCACATGCGGCTGAGGGTACTTTTTCCCCGGAGAAATGAATTTTCCTGGTGAACTTCCCTGTGCCAGACCGGACTGCTGCAGGGCTGCCCGGCCCGCGGCGGTTTCATCCAGTGGCCTTGCCCGCCCGAACAGCAGATCGGCTGTTTTCACCGCCCGGTCGTTACGGGGTTCAAGAATATCGTGCGCCGTCGCTTTCTCAGGTGAATGCTTGATGGCCTTTATCCAGCCCTCACGGTTGTCGGTGTAGACCTGAACATGCTGTTTCATGCGGGATAACGCCACATAGGCAGACTCAAAGCTGGCCATCTGTTCCCGACCACCGGCCACCCCTTCCAGCGCGATGGCATACGGTTCGCTGGCCCCCTGGGCGCCGTGGGCCGTAATGGCGTAGGCGAGGTCGATATGCTGCTGCGCCTGATCCGCCTTCGGGGTCAGCGTACGGGTGAGTTTGCCATCAGATAGCGTGACACTGTCACCCGAAACAGACTGCACCTCCCAGATACTGTTGGCCACATAGCCGCGCTCCAGGTCACTTTTGCTGAAGCGCATTCGGTCCCCCTGAGACACGGTTATCTTTTCCTGACGATAGAGCGTGACGCCTTCTGCCGATGCCTCCCGGGGTGAGATATATCGCTCCTTTCCTTCACTGTCTGTCAGGGTGATCAGCTGATTAGCCTTATCCACCTTGCTGATACGGTGGTATACGTTATCAACCAGCGCCACCGCCTCCTTGTGAGCCGTCCAGGTCGACAGTTTGCGCAGTTCACCGTCACGGATGTTACTCGTGACCAGCACCGGCAGGGTGATTTCCTCTTTGCCGGTTTCCCCGTTCTCCCGCCGTGCGTCATGGATCAGACTGTTCAGCGCCCGCCGGTCCTTATTCAGATGGGTGATCACCAGCGTCTGCGACTGTGCCTCCGGGGTCCGTCCGGTATAGTCCTTCACCAGCGCCTCGTAGAGCGTCGCGGGCTGACCTTCCGGCAGGGTTTTCCCCTCGCTCAGCGCCTTTTCTATCGCCTTTTCCTGCTTTGGCGTGAATTCCACCACAGAACTGCCCGGCGCCCAGGCGCCTTCTTTTCTCGGCACCTGCTCCGGCGTGACCTGCTCGATGGTGGTCAGGGCGCGGTGCACATCCCGCTCAATCAGGCTGTAGACCGCCGGTCGCAGCTCAGGCATCTGGCGTACAATCTCTTTCATGATGGCAACGTCGGCGGCGCTGCGCTGCTGCGTCAGCCTGAACGGCTGGCCCGGCGCGATGGGCTGCAGCTGGTCGTTATCCCCACTGGACACCGCCCGCCCACCGCCGGCGACGATGAGGGAGTGGGCTTTTGCCATATCGGCCAGCCCCACCATTGAGCTCTCGTCGAGCAGGAACAGGGTGTTGCTGAAATCGGGTGTCTGGCCATTGCGCTGTAGCAGCTGCGTGTCGTGGAGGAACGATGCCGTCGTGCGCGCATCCACGCCAGCACTCTGCATTTCCCCGACCGCGCGATGCGTCGGCGCCAGACCGATGACGCGCGGACGGGTCTCTTCCGGCAGCAGACTGATGGCACTCATGACTGCCCGGAGCTGGGTGGTTTTCCCCACCCCGGCATACCCCTGAACCACCGTGAACCGGTCCGTGCTTTCCAGAATCATCCGGGTCGCCGCCCGCTGTCCGGCGGTCAGGTCCGTCATCAGACTGGCCGGCACGCGGTCCATCAGGGGGGCCACCGCGTCTTTACCTTCCAGCACGTGGGTCAGGATGCTTTTTTCGGCGTCCCAGGTCTGACGGGAAATCAGCAGGTCATTGCCGTAGCCGTGCGCCACCGGTACATTCAGCAACTGCCCCGACCTGATTTGTGCCTGGATGGTCGTGTCGATGTCCGCCATCGAAACCTTCCCGCCCCCGGTTTCCAGCGCCGTCGCCAGCAGCTGGGGCCGGGAGAAGGTCAGTTTCTCACTTTCAAGCAGCGGGATGGCCAGGTGAATGGCCTGTTCTGCCGGGGTACGCAGTCCGGCCTTCTGCTGCGCAATGGCCGCATCCAGGTCCGTCTCGCCGGATCGGGTCTTCAGCTGCTCTGAGACCACGCTGAAGGCGGTATGCCGCGACAGCTTCTCCGTCGTGCGCGCCGCATCCTGCGCCGAGTACAGCCGGAGATGACTTCCGCTCTGCGCCAGCTGGTTGAGGGTGGCGTTATCCAGCTCACGCTGCGTCACCGACGCAAAGACCGTTGCCGTCTCGCTAACCGACCTGCCGGGACTTTCCACCCAGCCGTGGCCGATTTTAATACCGTCAAACACGCCCGCGCCCATGGCCAGGGTCTGCGTGGTTTTCTGCCCCGGCCGCTGTACCGTCAGCTGCCCGTCCTCCACTTTCATCACCGTGATGCTTTCCCCGCCCTTCAGGCGTGTGTCCGGTATCTTCCCGAGCACCGCCAGACGTTCCCCCTCTGCCACCGGCAGTGTATCTGCCCGGAACAGCGTCCACTGGCTGTCGACCGCGGAAACCTTCAGATCCAGACGGACCCCTTCCCGGTCTTTCAGGGTCAGCATATTGCTGCTCCCGGTCACCCGGTCAATGACAAAGCGATCGTGCGTCCGGGTCTCCGGATCCCAGCGTTCCATCACCATCCCCTCCCGGTAATAATCCCGCACGCCCCGGCTTTTGCTGTCCAGCCACACCGGCGTCAGGGCTGTAATGGTCGTGTCTTTCTCACCCAGCACCCCCTCCTGTCTGAGGGAGTCACGGATAAGGCCGTTGAGTACGCTCTGTTCACGCGTCCCGCTGATTTGGGCCACGCTTTCCTGCCCTTCACGCACGCTGACGGCAAACTCCTGTGCCAGCCGGCTGTAGCGTGCTCCTTTATCCGGTTCACTGATGATGTCGGCTGTGGTCTGATGGCCACCCTGCCAGCGATACGTATTCACGCCGCTGTCCTTCAGCACCGTCAGCGCGCTGCCGGTCCCGCTGCGCTTCCCGCTGTCGGAGAGCAGGACCTGCACGTTATGGCGCATCGCACCATCGAGCAGGGAAATCGTTTCCTTCAGGCTCAGCTTCTCCGCCTGATCCACGATGAGTGTTCCGCCCGGAATAAACGCCGTCCCGTCCTGCAGGGCGGATTTACCGGTCACCGTTTCCCCGGCCAGACGCACATCACCGGCGAGAAAATCACGTGAGCGGTTATCGGCCGCCAGGATATGGACGTCACGCCCCTGCTCCCGGGCCATCAGGGTTAACTCGGCCACCCGCTCCCGCTGGCCGGTGGCACCGCCCTGACCGGAAACGATACCCATTACCGGGCGATCCTGCGCCAGCACACTGACGGCATCGCTGAAAGGGACCTGGCGCACCACAAACGCATCAGGCGTGACGGAGACATGATTCTGGCGCTGCACCTCCTGACTAAGGGCTTTGACGGCGAGTTCATCGAGAACGTGGATGTTTGAGGTGAACAGGCCTTTCTCGCGATCGAGAGGGATAAGCTGCTCCCGTTCAATGGCGGCATCGATGCCCTTTCTCGCCAGCTCAAACACACCGTCCTTCGCCTCCAGCTGGCCGACCGTGCGTGCCAGCAGGTCGGCATACGTGAACTGCACCTTGCGGTCGCTGAGACCGGCAATCGCTTTCGTCACCACATCCGTGATATCCGGACCGTCAGTGTTCACCGGCGCGGCAGGTGCACGGGCCAGCTCTGCGGCTCGCGCATCGGCGGCCTCACGGTACCCCCGGATGTCAAACCCGGTCTCCTTCAGCGTGTTCATCCACTCCACCATCTTCTCTGCCGGATCGATGGCGTCTTTCGACTTGCGGGTATCGAGCGCGGCCACATCCCGGGACTTCAGGGAGGCATCGGGCCCTGCGGCCTCCCTGACCTCCTGAGACCGGGTGGAGAACGGTTCCACAGGGACCCCTTTCATCTCCCACATCCCGTGTTTGCCCACAACTTCCGTCTCATAGCCAAGCTTCTCAACCAGGGGTTTGAACGCCTCCCGGTAAAGCTTCCCGAACGCTATCTGGTTCGCGTACACGTTCTCGATAAAACCTGTTTTACCGATCTTATCTGTGCCGAGAGACTGCCATTTGTCCCCGTTCTGCGTGGCGTTAATGACGACGGCATGGGTGTGTATCTGAGGTTCCTGGTTACGGTTCGTGTCGTGGTTGAATTTCGCCACAATCAGATTTCCGGTCAGCACCGTTTCGCTTTTACCGTCCGTCATGACCCGGGTCGCGGCCAGCGTCTCCAGTTGCCGCACCGCTTCGGTTACCGCCTGGTTGTGGGCATCGATAAGGCGTTTATCGCCGCCCAGCATCGCCATGACCGACACGCTTTTGGGGGCCGAGAAGGTCAGGTCATAACCGGGCCGGTGCTTGTTGGCGCCGTCCTGTATCCGGGTCAGGTCGCTGCCATCCGGCAGCTTCCCTTTCAGCAGTTCCGTAAACAGCGCCTTATCCACGGCTTTCCCGTCGATCCCCAGCGCCTCAGCCCCCTTACCCTGCCAGCGTTCGTCCATGCTCCCTATGACGTAGTAATTATCCTTATCCGTATAGTAATTACCGGCACTGCCCGCCGATTTAACGGAGCCAATCGACATCATCAGAAGTTCCCCCCAATCTCGACATAATCCTGTTCATCGTGGCGGTGGCTGTGGTTGATATTGACTTCCTCACGCCGCTGCATATCCCGCTGTGTCTGCTCATCTGCCAGCCAGGCGTCATACGCCTGCATGTCCTCGATGACACCGTCCTCGTTCATGCCGGCCGGCAGCATGTCCTGTCCCTGTTCCGCAGACTGCTGCGCCAGCTCCTGTTCTGTCCCGCCTGCAGCTGCAGCAGGGGTACCGGCAGAGGATGCTGTTGCGGCTGCAGCGGCAGCAGCGGCTGCTTTTGGCTTGATCAACGGTACGGTCGTGAGCCGCAGGACGGAAGGCTCCGTTGCTCTGACGGAAGGTTCCTCTGCCGGCATCTTCGTTGTCGGCGGCGCTTTTACCGGTGCCGGAGATACTGTCATGTCTGCTGGCGCAGGCTGACTGACCGGCTCAGGTTGTTCACCGGCGTGACTGTTTGTATCAGCGGGCCCGGATGCCGGCGCATCCGGCGTGAAAAGTGCCCTGGCAAGACTGCCTTCAGCTTCCCGCGCTTCAAGCAACGCACTGAGCCGCGCATCCACCCGCGCATCGAGAGTGCGAGGAATAAATCCCTCGGCAATTTTCGGACGCGGTTTGTATTTGAGGGCCAGTTTCACGGCCGGATACGGCCCGGGCAGCGTGACATAGCAGGACAGGTCAGGCAGCGTCTGAATATCGGAGTAACTGACCAGCGTTTCCCGCTCTTTTTCTTTCCCGGTCGATACACCATCACGCACCGGGTCAGCACCGTAGGAGTACTGCTCGCTGGCCTTGAGGATTTCCTTCTCGCCAATTTCACCGGCAGCAAACTCCGCAATCTCTTTACTCGGGGAGCGGAAGAAGGCTCGGGTGTTCATCACGTCAAAGAGCGTGGCGGCAGGCTTGACGCCATAGATATCTTCCAGCTGGGCATAGGACTGAATACCGAACACATAACAACCACCAAATTTACGCGCCTCCGGGAGGATTTCGACCAGGTCCGGCAGCTTGTGCAGCGTGGGGAGCTCGTCGGCGAAAATCCACACGCGCCGGTTACGGTTCTCCCCCATCGCCAGCAGGCCGCGGATAGCAATTGACAGCCACATCGAGATAACCGGCTTCAGGGAAGCATGGGTGTCAGCGTTGGAGGAGATAAACAGCCAGCCATTGGGTCGGTCCTCACGGACACCGCGCATCCAGTCCCTGATAGTGAACGGCTCCCCGTTCTTCTCGATGCCCTGCAGGTAGCGAATAGCCTTGACGTAGTTGGTCAGCACGGCACGAATGGAGATGGCCGTTTTCTCAATTTTCTCTTCAACCAGGTTCGCTGCCGGCGTGTTCTGCAGATAGGCGCGCAGCTTGTCGATTTTAATGGACAGCATGGTATCAACCAGCTTCTCGTAGCTGCGATCCTTGTCTTCACGCATCAGGTACGCGCCTTCGGCAAAGATAGTGCGACCGGAGCCCTGCCAGAACGGGTCTTCTTTGGTGCCCATCGGGATAAGAGTGTTGGAGATGTTGTCGAAGTCCGGCAGCGTCAGGCACTCTTTCCACAAATCCCAGGCCGCGCAGCGCGAGTCCAGCGGGTTGAGGATTTTATCCAGTGACGGGTCGTAATAGCTTTTGACGAACTCACAGGAGCGATCGTAAATGATGGCCATATCGCCCCGGGCACGAACATAATTCAGTAGCCGGCGGATTACTTCTGATTTACCGGAACCCACGGTACCGTGGAGGCAGAAGTTCTGGATTTCGGAGTTTTTAAGAATAGGCAGATCGCCAATTTTAATATCGGAGGCCATACCATCACGCTTCATCTGGCGGGCCACTTCTTTGGGCTTATCGGAAAGCTGGCGCCCGCCGGTATTCTCATCCTCACTCTGCTGTTTCCCCTGGCGGCCCAGCACCCAACTGGCGATGAAGAACGTCACGATACAGATAACAAGAGAAACCACGGCTGCAAAGACGAAACTGGTCCACAGCTGCTCTCCGCACCAGATAGTATATTTATCGGCCAGGATTTGTTCTGAGGTATATTCCAGCGACTGGCCGTAATACTGAATGGTGTATACCGGCTGGGAACGAATAATATCGCGCATCGGACCCAGCGTCGTACACCACCAGTATACGCAGCCGTTCACAAAGGTTTGCCAGCTGAGCCGATACATCAGCATCAGCCCGCACAGCACCCAGAATAAAATAAACAGCACGTAGAAAATAATATTGGCAATCTGACCAAACATGCGAAAGCGCATATTGGCGATCTGACCGCCCTGCGTCATATCTTTGGCATTGAAACTCATGGCACTAATCCGTCAGTAAAGTATTAGGGTCGGAAGGACAAATTAATCAGCGGAAATACACCGGCACAAAACAGGATTACAGTCATGCCCGGATCCATTGATGGCCAGGCCGGATACTGACTTCTATTAAGAGGTTATGCAGAAGGTATAGCCCTCTGAGCCAGGGCAGTGCCCGCCTTTAATATACGACTTCGCCACCTGCCGTCCGGCCTCATCGACCAGGGCATACAGTGTGGATGGCAATGTTTCAGTCGTGTACTGCAGGCAGACGCAGTAGCATTTCACCGGATGTTTAATCATATCCGGACGTTCAAACCAGCCGGTTGACGGGAAAATCCGTGTGCCGAAGAGCCTGTCAGAAGGAAACTGAGTCTGCACGGACCAGGCAAACACGTCGTCAGCGCTGTCGCGGCGATTGACGCCGGGGATATACAGATTTTCTGCTTCGCGGACAACACGGGAGGCAAGAGAGGACAAGGCGGAGTCATCCGTGCTGGCCGGGCCTTCCACACATATGGAAAGATGGAAGTATTCCGGTTTGCTCTGTACTTCTGGCTTTGCATCGGAAATAACTGACGCCGTGTTTCGCTTACGCTCCACGGAAGACGTCATTATTTTTCGGAAAAAGACACCTGCGATGAAAACAAGCAGAAGAATAACTAACGCGCTGCAGATATACATGATGTGGTCACTGAAGAGAGAACAGACCTCGCGATGTGACAGGGAATCAATTCCCCCCGCTGCAGGATGTGGGTAAATATCGCCAGGCATCAGTTCATGTGTATCAAGAGACCTGACAGGCACAGATATTGTCATAAATAACCTCTGTTCAAATAAAGACGAAAAGACTCCGCCGAAGGCGGCAACGCCTCACAGATGCACAAATAAATTGCGCAACTGTTCACCGTTTAGATGTGGAATTAACTGATTATTTGACGAATGAATTCTGACACGCCGGAAAGGTGATGCCAGTCTGGCCCGGAGTACCCGGGCCGTGGAATAGAACGTTTACAGGATATTAGCGATCGATTTTGCCAGCTGGTCTTCAAGAACAGGCTGGGCTTCAGGGAACTTGAGGTTAACTTTATTCGCGTTAGAGACGACGCGAGTCTGGTATTTATGCTGATTACCCGTTTCAGTACTTGTCTGCACTTTTGCTCCGGATGTTCCCTGACGTAATACGGCCACGTTATCAGTCTGAACCTGTGTTTTGGTTCTTTCCGCGATCTGAACATCGGTGATCATGGTGTAGTTCACATCTTCCACCATCGCGTCAGCCGCCATTCCGACCAGACCGGCTGCAAGCCCTACTCCCAGGGTTGCTCCCGCGGAACTGGAGTTGTAAGCGGTAATCCCCGCCCCAAGAGCGGCGCCAGTCACAGCGCCCTCATAACCCCGGCTTAACCAGCCCTGAGACTCACGAAGGTCCATTTTATCGGCCTTGAGCACATTCGCCTGGATCCAGTAGCCCGCCGTATCGGGGTTACTGACGACCTGATATCCCTTTGAAGTGACAGCGCTGGCAATTTTTGCCTGCAGGCCACTCATATCCTTATCGGAGGTATTTTTGATTTGCAGATAAACCGTCTTATTATTTGAAGGTTCCAGCCAGATTGTTTCGCTCATCTGGGTTTTTACTTCCAGATTTCTCTTTTTAATAGCGGTTCCCATTGCACTACATCCAGACAACACCAGAGCAGAGCTGACGACCATCACAGCCATGAATTTATTAAGCTTCATCCTGAATCCTTGTGACATAATCAATACGAGTGAATACACATTCTCTTATGATTTCGGAATGCGCATTCACTATATACGAATTTTAAACGAGATGTGAAAACTAATTACAGTCTAAGAAACCAATAATAACAAAGGAAACTTTTAGGCTGTTAACAAACCACCATAATTGATAGGTTGCCTCTGGATCATCCCCCCCCCAACTTTTCTGCTCTGAAAGAGTTTATCGCAGATGAGAGTACCGAAAGTTGATATCGTCCAAAATCAATATTCATAACAAACCATACAAAAATCGTCGCAATAAGAATCATGAACGAAAAAGGAAATGGAGAGGCATAATACACTCTATTAAATAGTGCAAGCGCTAGAATTAAAGCCATATACACAAGTGCATAGACCATAACTTTTCTAGATATAAACCGATATACCTGCGAGCGCATTCTATAGGTTCTGGGAACAGATAAAAAAAGTGAACGCGCACTTGCCACACCAAGCAGAACAATAAGACTTATAACACCGGGGAACACCAACACCCAAAATATGAACTTAACAGACAAATACCCGCCCCCTACACTAATTAGGGCGCAAATCATATTCCAGGCGGCAACAATTACTCCAGGCCATAGACATGACCAAAAAGATGGTATCTCCATTTCACCTCGTGAAAACACATTTTTCAGCTCATCTACTTCTTCAATGAGGATTTTATTGGTCATCATCATTTTCATCTTTTCCCATCAAGAAAATCCTTTTGCGTTTTCGCCGCTTTTTCCTCTAACTCAGCCTGAGAGTCAGCTCCAGGTAAAGAATTTACCTTACTCTTTCTTTCATTATAATCACCTTTAAACTCATTTGCTTTAGTTTTATGGTTCTTTTCCATTTCAGCATTTTCACTTTTCACCTCTGCGCCTTGCCGTTGTATGTTTTCGCGGGTTTCCTGATGCTGTTGTTTATTCTCTGTAATCATCCTATCCACCTTCTGACCCACGTTATCCTTAATACCCGCATCTTGTGTCATAACATCGATACGACGAGAATTTTGTCCGTAGTCGGCCATTACCGAACCATTGTCACCACCACCTGACACCCCAGCCATATTCTGTCCGATGCTTTCACGCCCCTGTTGATACGCAGCATCAACCCTGGGTTCTACCTGCTCTTTGACGAATTCACGCGCCAGGGCTTCACGCTGCGCCGCAATTTCAGGAGAACTGGTATTGGTCAGAATGGCTTCGGCATCCTGTGGAGCACGATGCTGAACAAAGTTCGCAAACTGCTGAGTCAGGTTTTCGTTCATCTGGCCAGTCATGCTCTCTGTGCGTGATGCCATCTCACTGTACTCATGGCTGCGTGTCCGGCTGCTTGTATACTGGTCATAGCTGTTTTTGGCACTGGAGAGTGACGCGGCAAACTGGTCAACACGCGAGCTGGCATTATTATCGGTAATATTGCCCGATGTGGTGGTTTTGCGGCTGGTAAAGTAATCGGATGCTTCCTTAAAGTCTTTGGCCGCCTGACTGCTGGTATCATGTCGGCTGTCATTCGATTCCCTACCGGAAGTTCCAACGTTATCTGTATTACCTGAGCTGTGTCCCCAGCCTGCACTTCCTTTACCACCAACTTCAGCAGAAAAACCACTGCCCCACTTTCCTAACTTGCCAAACAGCTGATCCCCAGAACTCCATTTACCAGATACATGTGCATCAAATGATTGAGTTCTTTTCGATGAATCATCCATCAACTGCTGGAAAGACTCCTCATTACTGATGTTGTTGGCTTTCGCATTAGCAACAACCGCATTCCACATCTTGCTTCTGGCCATCGAATCCTGCGAAGACTCGGTAGTATCGGCCCCTGTCGTTGTTGATGTGCTGTTCCCTTTATTGGTGCCAAATTGCTGCAGACTATTCCAGGCACTTGTCACGCTGCTGTTATAGCCATGCAGCGCGCTTTCGGCCTGGACATCAGCCTCACGGGCCATCTGTTGCTGCGCACTGGCTATCTGACGACCGACGTTGATATCCACCGGCAGTTTTGACATTGCACCACCACTGTCCCAGACCATCGATCCATCCCGCGTCTGCGTGCTCATACCCCCATTCGCCAGCTGCCGCGACATCTGTCCGAAACTGGTTGTACTGTTGGTACCCCAGCTGTAGCCGCTGACGTTCTCCATCTGCATGTTGGCGAAAGAGTAATTCCCGTCCACCACGCCGGAGGCCGCCTGCGATGTTGCACTGAGCCCCGAAGAAGAAAAATGGCTGTAGGCACTGGAGAAAGCGGCCCCCATGCTCTTCACGATCCCCCACGACAAGGGCGGTATCATCACGGCAATATAACCCGCGGTGGTCGCAATATCCGAGTTTTTGAGCTGAACCTGCGACAACTCAGAGAGAACAACCGGCACGCCATTTTGCTTCGCATAGTAGGCCATCGCGCTGTTCAGGATGGCGAACAGTAATGGCCACGTCTGCAGCCAGATAAGCGCAAACACATACCCTTTAAGCACCTGCAGCGTCATCATGTTAAACATGGCAGCCATCACCATGATCGGGAACATCCCAATCATTAAACCCATAATGACGGTCTGCATCAGTGGAAGTGCGCGAAGCGCCTGGTGCCCCATTGTGGCCTGTGCCAGCCGCTGCTTTTCAAGGGATGATGTGTTAGCCATATTGACCAGACTGGCGGTGTCCCCGCTGCGGGCCGCATAACTCTGGATCCCACTGCGCAGGGCGTTCATCGTGACGTTCTGGCGGATAATCTGCCCGGCGCTCTGTCCCGAGCTGTAGAAGTAATTGTAGCTGTCGCCAATCATCTGGCTGAAAAGCAGATCGGGATTAGGTTTGCCGCCAAACAGCTGACGAACATAGTAGTTCCAGGTTTTCCCGCCTGTCTGAGTATCAAGCGCAAGAGCCGATTTCAGATCCCGTGAGGCCTCTTCGCATGTCTGGAACTGGTTGTTTTTATCAAACACGCCACGCAGTGGGCTTGGGTTTGCAAAAATCAGGGTATACGGATCAGGTGAATTCAGTAATTCTTCAAAAGAGTACTTATGATTGAGGAAAATATCGCCCATCACACAGTTTTGTACGTAATCGGAAAACAGCGTCGTAATCTGAGGATTTTGTGACAAAAAATCCGTACTTTTCGCGACCAGATTACTGCCAAATAACATCCCCGTTTTACTGTACGTGACGCTGTCCGGCAGCGCGAAGACCATCTCATAACTCTGGATAAGCGCGTTTCCCACCCTCGTTGTCAGCGACGCAGGAATGGCAAGACCAATAGGAACATTATCGACTTCATAGACCTGCGCAACGTTACTGTAATCGATGATCTGCACAGGGGTACGAATGACAACCAGCATAGAGACCAGGGTGAGGGAAAAGACCCAGCCAATAAGGTCCATTACGTTGTGTTTTTTTACCCAGTTCCCCGCCACAATGAGTACCGAGATGGCGATACACATCTTTTCTATAGTCGACCATGTGCTGGTCCCCATAAACGCCGCAATCGCGTTCAGGTTGCCCCGTAACCAGTCGCCGCCAGCAATGGCATATATCTCAAGCATTACAGATTCCCCCCAAAATGATAGTTATTCTGGTAGCGGGTCATCATGCGGGCAGAGACCTGCTGGCGCATGTAACTCATTTGTCTGTCAACCACAAGCAAGGCGTCCTGCTGGACCTGAACACGGGACTGGAAAGCGGCAATCTGCACACTCGCCTGGTTGAGATTTTCCATGATCATATCCATTGTCGACTGGGGATAATTACCGGTTGAGATCATCGCCCGGGCCTGCTGGATAAGTTCCTGAATGTACTGCAGCAGGATGTCGTAGCCGATATAGTCCGTCAGCTGGTAAATAAGTGAGTTAGACACCCCGAGCATCTGCGGATCGACCAGGTATTTGAACACCGGAATGGTGGTGCTGGAGATAAACCCTTTCTCCTGCTCTGTCAGTTTTTCATCAGCCACCGCTTTATTCTGGATACTGCTCAACAAAGCGCGAATCTGATTTTTGAGCGCCTTATTGGCGGTGATGGTTACGGTCGCATCAGCAACGACCTTGAGACATTTATCCGAGTCATTGCAGTGGTAGATTTTAGCTGTGCCGCCCTCCATCATGGCTTTAATCAGATCCTGGTCAGTGGTGCGTGCCGGCAACGGGGTGATCTCACTGTTCTCACCAAAAATCAGCGTACCGGTCAGGGTCATCACAAACTCTTTCAGCTCCTTATTGCCATCAAAGAGCCGGTTCTTCGATAAGGCATTCCACATGATGTTAATGTTCTTCATCACACGTTCTTTGTCTTTATCGCTGGCCTTATCCTGGACGCTGTCCATCTTGCCGCCCACCGTACAACCCTGGCGCGAGGCGGCCCAGTCCGAAAAGATATTGCTTTCACCGGCAATGTCCTGGCAGACCTTTTGTTGAGCGACCTGGGTACGAGGAAACAGGCCACCCACAATTCCCTGAGCAGCCTGGCAGGAACTGAGGTTCATGCTGTTCATGTCAGTGGCCATCTTTTGAAGGAAGTCCTTTGCGGTTTTGATCTCCGGAACCGTGGTCTGCAGGGCAAGGTCAAAGAAGTAACCCGCGGCGTTGGACATAATTTGTTTGCCAAAGCGCTGCAGCTGCTCGCTGTTGATAAAGGAGAACGACCCCAGGTACGCATCGATGCCGCCGCAGCCGGCGTTAATATCCGGCAGGGTCATGCTGACCAGCTGGATCGTTTTCACCTGCGTTCTGGCATACAGCGAACCGCCAGAGGCATAACCCGCCGCCTGCCCCTGCCAGACCTGTGGCTGGCTGGTATTGGACGCAAACCCGAGCTTATTGAAGAAGTTATTCATGTCGCCATTCACGTCGGCGGCGGCGCTAAATGACAGGCCAAGCGCGGCACCGCAGAAAAGTGACAGAAGTTTAATTCGCATCCTGTCCTCCATTACGCACAGCATTCTTTTTAACTCTGTCATTTCTCAGAATAAAAAGGGTCTTAAGGTGATAACTGAAAAAATTGCGGATTGCTAATGTCACTCCGGCAACAAAGAACCCCACCCCAACAGCGATCAGCGCATAAGGGATGGCGTACATCATAATATTCCACAGGTCTTTTACTCGCAGGTCACCGCTGGCTATCCAGTCATCCACGCAGAGATTAAATAAAAATCTCATTATCCATAACAGCAGAGCACCTGCAGTGAGAAACACAATGAATAATTCCAGATAGATTTCCAGACGCCTTTCCCGGTGGATAAATTCCGGCTTCAGTTGTTCTATTCTTTCTGCTGCTGTCTGCCCGGAGTCCTTTAAACTGGCTGGAAATAAAAACGCATACAGTCCCGTCGAACGTATATATTTGTTCATGGCTATTTTCCTTAATCACTTGCTAAGACCGGATATAACAGAGACTCAGTGCATCATCTGAAATACCGTATCCACTCTGGCCATAAAGCCCTGTGCATCCGTGGCGCCCTGCAGGATCGGGTACGCTGCCAGCGTGTTTACGTTCACCAGAAACGTAGTCGGCGTGGCCACCGGGATATTGGGGAAAAAGGTCTGCATCACGTCAGGAGGCGCCGGCAGCGCTTCCGGAAACGCGTCATCACCCTGTCCGTCAATGGTGTAAGAGAACACGGAGAAGCCATACTGTCCGGCCAGCTGCTTCAGCACCGGGTCAAACTTATGACAGTAGGGACAGTGTCCCTGCATGAACAGCACCACTTTCCAGTCGCGCAGGTCCACCTGCTTTCCGTTGCTGAGTCGTAACCAGCGTGGCTGAGATGCCCCGCTCACCGCCTGGGGAGTGTCGCTCTGCGGGGAGGCCGTTTCAGTACCGGAGATACCCCGCGGATCCCAGAGCGACTTCACCTCATCGAGCGTTCCCGCATGTGCCACCCCGGCCAGTGCAAGGGAAAGAGCCAGTGCCGCCAGCGGCGTCTTAGCGAGGTTCATCAGGCTGTTTTTCACAGGCTTTCTCCTCTTTTTCGGCTTCAGCAATCAGGGCGTTTAGAATGCGGTATCCCCCGAACACCACCATACCCAGCCCGAAGATTTCCCCGGCCTGGACGGCCAGCTCAGGCTGTTTTCTGACAAGCCGGGCTATCAGGTGGAAAAACACGCCCACGGCCAGCACCCACATCCCGGTGATATCTAAATCCGGAAAACGAATATTTCGCATGACACACTCCTTAGAAATTCGGTTTAAAGTCGCTGGAGACATAGAGGAACTGTTTCGCCAGGTCGTCCTGACTGATAAAGCCGTAACTGAGAGGCTTCACCTGGCCACTTTTCGGGTTAACCAGCATCATCGCGGGGAAGAACTTCACGCCAAGCTGCTCTGCCTGGCCCTGGTCCGTCCGGCTGTCGGGAAGCATGGGGTTAATCACTCCGTCAACCGACACCGGTATCACGCTCAGGCCATAGGTTTCGCGAAAATTTTTAATCACCTGGACCAGCTGGCCATCGATCGCTTCCCGGCCCCGGTAGAAGAACATCACGCCGTAGTGCTGTGCGAGGGTGGAGATAGCCTGTCGCTGTTCGGCATAGTCGGCAGCGAGCTGGTTTTTTACCGTGCCGTTGTAGTGGCTGTACTGCAGGTTGTAATCGAGTTCGGGGTTTTCCAGCATGGCTTTCTTCGCACTCATCGAGAACAAACCTGCCTGCTGCGTCCAGTAGTTCTGCAGCCGGAAATACTTCACGAAGTTTTCAGACGATGGATACAGAATGGCTTCGTACAACGACCGTTTGGTGGCCGCCTGGAGTGTGGCGAGTTTCTCCAGAATATCCATTTGCGGCGGTGGTGCCGCTTGTACGGCTTTCCTGTCCTCATCACGGGGCTTCAGTTTCTCGTTGTACCACTGCCAGCCCGCGTCTTTGGCGAAAGCCGGCATCAGGGCGCAGCAAAGGCACCCCGCCAGCATGGCGGCATGTATTGTTCGCATGGCAAATACCCTTTTATGAATTAATGCGACTGGCGTGACAGATGCTGATAGACACTGTATTTATCGAGCTGGCGCTGTACCTTTCCTGCATCATCACGGGCTTCAAAGCGATAACCGCTGCAGTACAGAGGCAGATAATTTATCTGAAGGTCCACCCGCTCCCCGTCCCTGATCACCCACGCGGCCTGAGAAACAGTGTCGCACTGGATCCCCCAGGCCCGGTTGGTTGTCATAAATGCGTTAACCTGCCTGTCCCGCCACAGGCTGTACGACATAATGCTGACCAGGAGAAAGACAAACACCCCGACAAACACCATGACCAGCCCGTATGCTTTTTTCTCTTCCATTGACTCTCCTGGTCACATAATAAGGAATAGCGGCATGCTCAGTACTGAAGATATAAAAGCCTGCCGGTCCGCTGGCAGTTTCTGGAAAGCAGGTGAGTACTGAGCGGCCATCTGAACCAGTTCGGACGAGTTAATCAGGAACCTGTCTGTATGCAGAGAGATATCCGCAAGAACAGCCAGCACCATAACATGATGCTCCTGGGGTAAATTCTCTTCATTCAGAATGTCTATAAATTTCTCAATCGTGATATATCGATTCATCTTTGCTTTTCCTTGCATTTATAACTTTCTCCAGGACTGAGAAAAACAAATAACACACAGACATGGCAAACCCAGCCATAAGAATAAAGACCACACTTTCGACATAATCACTTCCCGACGTCCCTTTGACGGCATCCCAGGAGAAATAAATCACCGGAGAAATAATGATTATTGTTAGCGTTAATCTCAGGACAAAATCAATAACAGGCTTTTTGTGAAAACTCATTTTCATGATTATCGGTCTCTTTATTAGGCAGCATGGTTTATTGCGCGGATTGCTGACTCATGATTTCCTTAATTCGTTCTCTGGTCTTATTGGTGAGCACATCGTTTTCCGGTATTTTTTGATTTTTCATCAGGTCGTCCATAAAGTTGGTGAAATCCAGCTTGTTAAAATCAATCCCCTGGAGTTCCGCGACGGTAATGCCCCGACAGTCAGGACTGCTGGCGCCGCCAAAACCGATATGCAGCTGACCGTTTCTTCCCTGCTGCTGAACGATCTGCGCCAGTTTTGAGTCGAACTGGCAATAGCTCCTTTTTTTCTCCAGGCAAATCCCCAGAACCTTTTTAGAGCAGAATTCCCCTATACTGACCGTCAGCTTGTCTTTTTTCGCTTTGGCCAGCGCCTTTTCCTCGCTGCTGCAGCGTGCCAGCCCCACATCCTGGCCCCAGCCGCTGTCTTTGCAGCAGTTACTGAAGCCGGCAGCAAACTTCTTACAGAACTTCGCTTTTCCGGTGAATGCCCGGACATCCACCCCGTTCAGTGCCGCGACGTCCTTCCCCGCGGCAGCCAGTGCCGCCAGCTCAGACACCGCCTGCCCAAAGTCGTTGCTCTTCCCGGACGTGGCTTTGTCACATTCACCATCAAGGCAGAAGACATCACCGCCGCAGATCATTTGCTTGCCACTCGTCCTGGTTTCGCAGGAATACGTTGCATATTCATGCAGGCACGTGCCTTCCTCGCTGGAGAAGGCGCACTGGCGGGATGACAGAGTACAGGCCGTATTTTTCATCAGGCTTTCACAGGAGCCGTTGTCCGCCGGCTGCGTGAGCCAGGTATCCTTATATTTCCAGCAGGCCTCCGTGAACGAGTAATCCCTGCCTCCGAGGGTGATGGTTCGCGTTCCTCCCGGACTGATACATTCCTCGCCCGTTTTTTTTCCTTCATCCTTACTGAACGGACAGCTTTCAACCCAGACGACTTCAGGTGCATAGACGGTTTCGGTTTCTTCCATCACCAGGGTGACCGTGACCTGTACGGGTTTCTGGCTGGCCGATGATACGGTCCGTGATGTTTTGCTTACTGAAAAGTTCTGCCCAGCAGTGACCGCTTTGTCCACACCAAACGACTGATGAATCTTCCCCTTCCCGTCATAGGTATATTTCGTACAATGCGTGTTCTGACCGCCTGAACACATCGATTCTGAACGTGGCCAGTTGATCACATCAATGGGGAACGTTCGTTCAAAGAGGGTCAGGCTTTCACTCACTGCACTCTTGCAGCTATCCCGCACCTTCCCTTCGGAATCGCATTCTTCAATCCAGGGGATCACCAGAGGCTCACCATCCACCGAGGCATTCAGCAGACGACCGTTGGTCGGGATCGTCAGGTTGCCACTCCATTGCCGGGTACTCCGGGCATAATTCAGCGTCACCACCTGCTGATAGGTTCGGTTAACTTTCTGTGTGGTGGCGTTATCCTTCAGGGTCGCTTCCCGTGTGCAAAAATTTTCCACCTGCAGATCACGTTCGCAGGTATGGTTTGTGAACTCACTGCGGTTCACAACCTGGGCGGTACAGGACTGTCCGGTATCGCCGACAATGCTGTCGGCACGGGATTCTGTATCCTTTGCGGCCTGAATAAACGGCGCATCCTGAGATATCTGATCCGGTGGCCGGTTCGTGAACGACTCCGTAATCGCTTTGCCGGTATCTCCCTGGCTGAACTCCAGGGCTGAATCGCTTTTCAGAGAGCTGTCTCCGCTGGCAGTGACGCCGCCATAGTATTTTGTCTGATCAGGGCTGTCGGTATACCCCGGCAGGTTTTGCTCACCACTGAAATTTTTCAGTGAGTTCAGACCATTGCCCTGCACCTGTTTCGCAAAATCCGAACCAGCTTTATAGTCGCTTCCACTGTCAGCACAGGCTGGGGATGCCAGCCAGATAAAGGCGCTCAGGACAAAAAAATGCGCAGTCAGCACGGAAATAACCGTCTTCATTTCTGCCCTCCCTCATCCCTCACCATTTCCGGTAACGCTATGAAGTACGGTCTGTCTTTCATGGCTGGCTCCCGGCGGCATTCGAGGGCGCATCAAGTATTTGCCGGGCCACCTGTGCGCAGTCACCGGTTTGTGCCACTTTCTCCAGCGCCTGTTTGACGTGAATGTTACCGCGTACCACGTCATATCCGGCCTGACACCGTACCACCAGAGACGGCACACTCCGGATGCTGTACTGCGTGTACAGTGTCGGGTCGATCTGCACGCCGTCGGTCACGCCATCCTTCACCAGCTGCAGCACCGCGTCAGTGGTGGTCTTCATGTCGTTATTGACGAGCCCACGCAGTGTCGCCGGAATGCCGTACTGCCGGGTTTCGTGCAGCATCCGCTTCAGCCCCTCTTCAGGTATCGAGAAGGAGACAAAGTACAGCGCCCCTTCTGCTGGCTTTTCCTGATTCGCCGCTTTCTGCTGGCTGACCAGATTATCGATAAACTGGCGGTCTGATTTGGGCAGAGGATTACGGTTGATTTGCGCCTCAAGCTCCTGCTGCAGCTGTTTATCCGGATGCTGGCGCAGCTGTTCGCTGAGGGTCTCCTGCTGCTTCAGCCATTCTCTGTCTGTAACAGAGGAGGTTTCAGCCAACACCGCTCGTCCGGTCAGCAAAAGCATGACCATAAACAGATTCATTAATTTCATGAGAGACTCCTGTCAGAGAAAGACACAATTGCGTTTACGCCACATCAGATAGCCATAGTTCTTACGGGTGTTGGGTGGATTTTTACCGGCCTCCCAGCGCATCACGCTGCGCCCCACGGGATGGCATTGGCCGCTGTCCGGGTACATGTTCACCATCTGATAGCGCCAGCGCTCTTTGGGGATGATCGGGGACGGATACTCATAGCAGACCGCCTTGTCCTTCCCGATGCTCTCCATAATTTGTCCCTGCCGGTGAAGCTTGTACGCCATGCGCTCGCTGACAAGTAACGAGGACTGCAGCGGACTGGACTCGTTGCTTACCCAGCCGCTAAACGGGTACATCGAACCCTGAGAGCCGGCACACCAGAACAGAATATCGAGTGGCATATGAAACGCGCTGGCCATAGCGTCAGCCGCGCACGCCCCCTGTGCGATGGGGTTGGCAAACAGGATGGCTTCCGGATTCAGAATAGTGGTGAGGCTGCTGTCCACCCAGGTCGGGTCAATCTCGGACAGATAGGCTATATCCATGTCTCCGCCTTCCAGACAGCCTGCGGAGGTGATGATGTTCAGCCAGTAGGTCAGCGGGTACTTGTACCAGTGAACGTGATAAAAAGCGCCGTTCACCTGCTTGTCGTCCTTTCTCGCGGTCCCCATACCGGTCTTGCCGAGATTGATACTGAAGCCCCCCAGATTGACCATACAGCCAGGCGAACGGCTGACGTCCGTCATGGCCATCGGCTCCCAGTACCCGATGGCCAGGCCGGGGCGAACAAAAATCGGTGGCGGCGCCGGACACAGCTGCAGGGGACTACCCGGATTGCTGGTATCAGGCAGATCGCCTTTACCAACCTGCACGCTGCCGAGTGATAAAGGAAATATGCAGCGCCAGCACACATCGGTGATCGGGTTGACGAATCGACCTTCACACGACGGATCTGCATGTACCTGAGGGACTAACGAAAAAAACAGGAGGATAAACAAAAATGATATTTTTCTCATTGATTATCCCTTCCCCTGTATTTTTCCCAGATGTTGTTTACACCATCGATTATTTCTTTCTGCTTTTTTAAATCCTGTCCCTTAGCGAAATCCTTCAGCACGTTGGAAATAAACTCCAGTCTGTAAACCTTCCGCCAGAACGAGTCCTCATCATGTGGTTTTAAAAGAAAAAGCTCATCCAAATCCTTTTCCATATCGCTGATGAGATGACTTGCTTTGCCTTCAACATACCGACAATACCGACTATTCTGTAATTCATAATCGTCAATTTTTTCTTTCAGAAGCCTTTCACATTCACGTCGGTGGTTAATTTCTTTATTTTGTCGAACCACCGTAAGCCACTGAACAACAATTAATGCTGCGAGAGTAATCTCAGTAATAGTCATATAATCACCTGACAAATAATCGTAATTCGGAATCGTACGGGTCAACGGACGGGAAACACCTCAATATTCAGCCGTTCACCGGAGGGCGCCGGCGTGATCCGCGCCGGGACCGCCGTCAGGCCAAATCGCTTGCTCAGTACGCCGTTCTGGTCGAAATAGATCCGGCTGTCCAGCGCTGCGGAGGTGTCCGGGATACTGCCACGCACCAGGATAATTTTGCTCATCAGGGTTTCCGGCACCTGACGCTTCATCCAGGCCAGCTGGTCGGCATCGTCTCCATTGATGAAGTACAGGGTCTGGACAAACGGTACGGTTTTAAGCGGGTTCACCACATCGCCCTTGCGGGCAAACACCCGCCCCTCATTGTCCTTCAGGTCTTCGGTCAGGCGGATGCTGGGATCAAACCAGCGCTGCTCGTATTTCTCCGCACGCTTAATGCCCTCCACCGGTGCCGGGCGCTGACTGTTCTCGATAACCCGCTGCTTAAACGCATCCATCGTCTGGTCCCACTGGCCAGAGGATTGCAGTGACTGCAGACGCTGCGTGATGAGCTGCAGCATGTCCTGCTCCCGGACGGGCCATAAATCCCCCCAGGTACCGAGATCAGCCGCCTGAGTCAGCGGCGATACCAGGCAGGCGGCGAGCAGACAGTCTTTCAGTCGTATCATTACTGTTCTCCTTTCATCCGGCGGGCAATGTCGTGCTGGATGTTGCGGGTCACATCGGGCGCGCCCTGAACCACGGCAGGTGAAACCAGAATGACCACATGATGCTGCTGCTGATACTCCGCCAGACTCTTCTCCAGCGCGTCGTTAAACCGGTCAGAGAGCGCTTTTGACTGCGCTTCTGTCAGCTGCTTCTGACTGACACTGTCCATAAAGCTGTCGAGCGTCTTCTTCATATCAAAAGCCACCACCCGCGGTGTGGAGTACTCCAGAACCACGCGTGAGAGAAACGCGCTGGTTGCCAGGGCGAAAAGCACGAGAGCAACGATGACAGGTATCCGGCGAAAGGTATGAGAGTTCGTACTGACCGGCTGTTCGGTGTTGTTTTTCATCACTGTTTATCCTCCATGTCATTCACCGGTATTCGGGATTCAAGCTCTGCCATTTCGTCTTTAAAGTTGCGACACGCGAGGCCGTACACCGCATCGTGGATATCGACCCCCTCTTCCCGGCGCGCTTTCATGTACTCAAAATCCGGGCCTTTTGAGGAGTACATCGCCCGGCTGAGCGGGTCGACGAACAGGCGGTGCCAGGAGCAGTTCGCTTCCACCTGCAGCATAAAAGAGCTGAACCACTGCTCTTTGGCCGAACCGAAGCCGTTAATCATGTCTTTCTCCAGCTTGCTGAACTGATCCGGGTACAGCTGGTTATACTTGGCAAATTCCTTCGCTGACTGTTTCAGAATGGCCTTGTATGACGAGTTCCCCCAGGCAGCGCGTGCAGCGCTCGATGCGGTCGGGGAGTCGAAGTCCACGATATTTTGCGTGATGGTGATGTATGCGCCGGTATGTCGACGCGCGGTACGGTAGCCTTTCTCGATGAACTGACCCACTTTTTCATTTTTGAAATCAAGGAGCTTCCAGCCTTCATCGATGACGTTCAGTTTTTTCAGGCCACGCGGTGACTGATACATCCTGTTCTCGATGTAAATAATCAATGAGAACATCACAGCGATAAGCAGAGATGGCCGCGACTCCAGGCCACCGAGCTCCAGTACCACCATCCGGGCATCTTCGTGGAGTGTTGGTGTATCTGAGTTGAAATAGTCCCCGTAGATCCCATTTACCGTGTACTGATCGAGCAGGATTATCATCTCGTCCAGACGGCCCCGGATTGTTGGGGAATCAGCATATTCATCGCTGTCCTTCGCGTCCTGTAAAAACTGCACTACGTCATCAACGCGTGCATGATTACGCTTGCTTAACCAGGCCGCCTGCACTGCCTGCAGAAGCAGGCCTTCATGGACTTCATCGAGGTTGCCGTTCGGACTGGCCATGACAGACATCTGATCGCGTATACGTTCTGCTGACATGTCGAAGTGAGCATCATCCAGCACGTTGGCGAACGGGTTAAACTTGAGGGTATCGCCATCGAGGTATACGCCCCCCATGTTTTCACACAGGGACTTATAGCCATCGCCCATGTCGAACACCCAGGCAAACCCGCCGGAGTCGAGCACACTGCGAATGAGGGGCTGAATCAGACCGGTTTTACCCGCCCCGGACGTCCCGCAGACTGCCATGTTGAAATTGGTATTGTTCATTCCCTCGTAGAACAGGTCGATGAACGCCAGCTGATTTCGGTAGGTGGGCGCCAGGAGTCCCGCCGGCGCCAGCGGGCTGTCAGCGACGATCGGCAGGAGGTTAGCCACCTGGAACGTCTCCGCCCGCTTCACCACGCCTGCCGCCTGCAGCTCTTTAAACAGGCCCTCACCACACTTGAACGGCATCATGGCCAGAAAGTTACGCAGGTGATGGTAGCGGGCCGGGATCAGCTGGAAACCGCCTTTACGGTAGCTGTTGAGCACCTGCTGTTCAGCGGCGAGAGAGGCCTCTGTGCTGTCTGCGGTGTACGTGGTGATATTAAAGAAGTAGGACACCAGGGAGGTCTGGTTGGTCGCCAGTCGCTGGCGGATATCGCCCCACTCCTGCATTTCCTTTATCACGTTCGGAAAAAACTTCGCGTAGGAGGTTTTGCTTTTCTTCTCCACGTCCATGAATTTCATGTTGGCTTCATTCTGGGTCTTCACCTGGTCCTCCACCATCAGCGTCAGCGTAATGACAAAGGGGCAGGAAATGGAGAGCTCCGGGTTAAGCAGGTTGGCGTAGTTATCCGCGGAGGTCCAGAGGAAGGCCATTTCCGGATCACTCTCCAGATGGTAGCTCGTCACCCGGGTTACGCACTCTTTCCCGTCACGCCCCAGGCGGCCAATTTTCAGATGACCGGCGGTGACCTGCATATCAAAGCTGTCATCGACACACTGATAGTTCAGATCCTGATAGGGGTCCAGCTTATACGGTACGCGGTACATCTCGTGCGGGTCCGGGTTTATAAGCTCGCGCATCAGTTCGACCAGCCCGGCAGCATCAAGGATACGCGTCGGAATATAGGCACCGCCCAGTGACGCCCGCAGGATTTTAATCTGGTTCTCCATCTCCACAATTTGCGTGGTGGAGTTTTTCTTCCGGGGCACGCAGCAGGAGATGTACACGCGGTAGTTACGCAGCGTCAGGGGTAAATCCAGTGCAGGAGGCAGGGGGAACTTCGTCTCCGCTGCCCGGAGATAGTAGGCCTGGGTGATGGCGTTAAACTTCTTAGCCTGTTTACCGCTCCAGCGGAATTCACGCAGACCGTAGTCGATATCATTGCCGACCAGTTTGCTGGAGACCAGATGAAAACTGACCGGGACGCCCCGGGGAAGTTTGCTGCGCAGTAAATGCTCCAGTGTGGCGACGATACTTTTATCCGCACCGGGTAAAGGACGCGCCTCAAACATAAAACCGATGGTTTTGTTATTAATAAACAGCCCGGTCGCGGAATCATAATCCTTATAGGGCAAAATACGGCTGAACTGGGGGAAATTCATGCTGCCCAGCGTGTCATTGGCTTTCGCGGATTCGTCGGGCAGCTTCAGTGCTGATACCAGTGAATTCACTGCCTGGGTGACGGCATCGATGATGTTATTACTCATGCGGGCGTTCCTTTAAGAGCATTTCAAAATAACAAGGGTAATAAATGGCAAGAAGAATATTCATATCCGCACTAGAAACTCCTTCTTATAATGGAAAGCACTGGAATAAAAAACAATAAACACATGGAGGCAATAATCTGACCCATAAAGATCGAATCCAACAACACCTCCCCTTTCCACAGACAAACAAGCAGAGTGATAAATAAACAAACCACATGAAAGAAAACAATCAGGAACAGAATGTTCGCTGAGAACTCCCCATCACCAACTTCCACCTCTAAGCAAAAAAAATAAAATACACACAAACTACAGATAATATAGACACCTTCATGTCGAATACCCTGAAAGAAATCAGGAGAAAACTCTCCTGCCAGTCCATTGTAAGTCAGTCTGGCTCCCAGATAGATGAGCCAGTAGACTGGAGGTATAAACAAAAATCCGTACTTTCGAAGAAACAGCATCATATCCATCCCCTGATTATTTGCTCATAGCGTTCAGTGCGTTAAGTTTTTTTTCACGTACTGCTTTAATCTCTTCTTTATACTTGCATTCTGATGCCATCTTTTTTGCGTCACCGAAAGTTAATGGCTCTGACGAAGTGCCTGTGTTAGTTTGAATTGCTAAACGTAACGCCTCACCTGCACAAGGTGTCTAATGAATAATACTTTGCAGTTGTTCTGGAGTAGCGGGCTGCATATCGCGAGAATCTTCAATATACTGCACAAAGAATACCCAGTTAACACAATTAAAAAAAGAATAATCAAAAAACCAAATTGCTGGCCAATTTCTTGCTGTCTTTCCATTGTTCCATCCCTACCGGTCAATCCAGTTTGTTAATCAGCATTTCATTTTGAGTTAGCTTTATATAATTCCCACTGATGGATATAGGAATAATACTGCCCACCAGGCACATTAATGATGATGCCATCACAGTCCAGTTTATTAACAGGGCTGGTAAAAGCGCCTGTCGGCATGTTTACCTCAAGTGTCCGGCAGTCATCTTTCCAGTGTCTACCTGCTTCAAGTTCATCCATCGAAAATGAGTGAATGGAGATAACGAACATTCCGGAAAACCCAACCACCGCTATAAGCGCACAGTATATGAATGTATCGCCTCTGTTAACTCGAAGATTGAATTTTTCAGGGATGGCAACCATTGCCAGCGCACCGACCACACCAATAACAAAAAGAATCAGGCATATACCGTTAAGCCATGCAACGTTATGTCCAAGTATATAGTACGCTTTCACTTTCTTATTCCTTATGCTGCATACTTTCAAATAACGTGAGATTGTTAATACTGACCATCGGTCTTACTATTCACCTGCCCCCATCCGTTCAAAGTAATAAATCAAGACATAAAACATATAAAAGATCACTGTGGCTGTAAAAAATCCCGTTATTACTGACAGCGTCAAATCAGGAGAACCGGCCCACATGTTTTTATCCATGAATACCATGAAAGAAAATAAAGCACTGAGACCTGTAAGTCCAAACAACATTAAAATACAGGAAAGCGAATCTCTTATAAAAACACCAATAATTACATAGCCGTAACCGCAGATAATGATTGCCATTGCAAAAAAAAGCCGAACAAAACCATCAAAACTTAACTGGTATTCAGCCATTTACTCACCCTCATTCAATGTTTCTATCACGCTGCTTAAAGGCTCGCGGGTTTTAATTTCAATGCACTCTCCTGTATTACTTCCGTAACCTCTGCCTCCACGTTCTTCGAGTACCCGTAGCATTTTTATGCAGACATCAGTATTAGGCATGGGAGTAACATCCCAAATCCCACCGCCACTACTCGGTGTCATCAGCACCAGAAAAATAAATGCATGCATAATTTATTGCCTTTATTTATATACTTGTCAGTAGAAAAAAGCAGGCTATATCCTGCCAATAAAAATAACAGCGCCATCTTCCATTTGAATAATTCATCCATAACGTTACTTACCTTCCGTGCGAAGTTTATTAACCTCTGTCTTATCCCTGTATTTCACATCCATATACCGTGTTACGCCATCCGGGCAAGACCAGGCATCTTTTGCTTTAGCCAGAAACCCTGCCTGCTGTGCTTCAAATGCGGAGACTCTGCAGTTTTTCAGGGTATAGATGACATTCTGTTTATTGGTTTGAATCTGTTTGTATGTTGACTCAGGCTCAATAAAGACAAACACTTCTGTTATCGCGACGACAATACACATTATCAGAATGATTGACTTACCCCACCAGGACACAAACAACCGCTGTAAAAAGAAAGACATAACTGCGGCAGTGCCAACAATCAGCATCAACATAAAAATATATGACGATTCCTCGCACAAAAGCATCCAGAGATATTTAATTGACTCAGTCACTTTCGAAATCCTTTCATTTTTCGTAATCAGTTTTAAGTTCACACGCTACCGCCCATCCCTTTCAACGCAGAGGGCACTCGTTATAATTCAGAAATGTAAACTTACTGCAGCGCCAGTAATGGCGCTGTGAATCAATTAAGGCGAGGTTGTCCCCACGCCGATGGTGTCACGACAAAAAGAACCGTTGCTGGCTGGTGATATACATCATCTGCATCCACATACGGCGCTATCCACAATGACGTTGTCTCCTCCCCTTTTCTTAATGGCCGGGGATAATTACCTGGCGGTGTTGACGGTGACGTAAACGTTGACGCCACTACTGGTAAAGACATTTTCACTACCGGCAAAGACTGGAGCCTTTTCTCGGTTTCGAAATATGTTGCCTCATTCTTTGCCGTTGGATTATTTAGGTACACTGCACGTGCTCGATCTTTCTCCGCGGCCACTCTGGCCTGGGTCAGGTTGGACTGTGGCGGCAACGGGTACGAATTCACTGACGTGGTTCTGAAATTACCCTCAGCCAGTTGTGGCAACCCGGCCGCAGCCGGCTTTGCATCACTGCGTTCCTCTTTCAGCTTCGCTTTTTCATTTGCCTGCTCCATCGTCATACAGGTATCCGACGTCGTGGCATTACATTGAAATTCAGTCTCTGTGCCCGCGCACCCGGTTAAGAGCAAAGCGCCGCCCAGAGGAATTAACAGCATTAATTCCTTCATGATATTTCTCGCTATTTATCGGTTATTTTTCAGGTTCATCCTGATTGGGTTATTTGCCTTAATTGCCCGGTGTAATTACCCTCAGCGCTGACAGGGCAGCCGTAATAAGAGACTTAGCCATTATTTTCCCCCTGCGGCGCTGCGCCCGGAGAGAACTCCCGCGGATCAAGTTTGCCCAGCTTCTTCAGCATCTCGTCAGTATTGAATCCGTTCATACCGCCGCCTGACTGATGATGGGCATCAGCCTGCGGTGCCGGCTCCGCCTCCTGATTCTGAGCCTGCTGTTGCCCGTTCTTTTCCGCTTCCAGCTCTTCAATCGTTTTCAGCTGGAATCCATCCTGGAACACGACGGTCACTTCGTTGCCGGCACCAATCGGAATGACCGGGTGATACTGCTCGGCCCTTTTGATGTAGTACTCGCTCAGCGTCTGCGCAGCTTTAGATGCACCACCGCCGACCCCCATTTTCAGAACGTCACCGGCGCCAACAGATGCGGTTGCCCCCAGGCCAACAGCCGGCTGTGAAGCCCGTTCCATGCCCTGACCAATCCCGTCAACAAAACCGGCCCCCCATGCCCAGCCGAGGATTTTTCCGTTACGCATCACCACCTCTCCCTTAACCCCGTTTTTCCCCATAAAGGAAACGTGGCCGTTAATGGGCTGATCGATGGTTTTATCACCTTTGATACAGCTGATATTGCGGGTACGGACAATGGCGCGTTCGCTGGAGACATCGCCCCAGGCTTCAAGGCCCACAAAACACCCTGTCAGGTCGTAGGTTTTGCTGTTTGGCATTTCCACGCGACCAGTGATACGCAACTGCATCGGTACAGTTGATTCATTCCCGGTAACAGACGCGTTGGCATCTGCCCCCTCGATAAGCATACTTTTTGCAAAGCTCCCCGACGGAATGTACGGCAATGACTTCGTTTTTTTTCCTTTGTCGTAACTGAACGTTTTACGCTGTATCTGGTTTGGTACCGGTACAGACTGGTAGCTGACCTGCGGCGGCGGTGTCATACCATTCCCCGGATAGAATGCCGTCGGAGGCGGTACCGCGGCGCCGGTTTGCGGCGGATAACTGGCTGGCTGCGGCTCCCCTTCCGGACCGGGTGGCGGTGACGGAGGAGTCGGCGCGGGCTCGCCACCAGAGACAGCCGGTTTCACGCCCAGCGCCTTCAGCTGAGTCTGCATGGCTTCATTGTCACTGCTGAGCTTGTCGATACGTATCTGGTCAGCGGTTCGCGCCTTACTCAGCAGGTCCACTTCCCCCTGCAGGGAGTCAAAACGCTTGTTGAGATCAGCGGCAGTCGCCTGCATTTCTGTTGTCGCGTGCTGCTCCACCTTACTGTTGAAGCTGCTGTCGACCACCCCGGTCATATCCGGTGCGGGTTCGCCCTGAGCCGGGGCTTCCTCATCAGAGCTCATGTTCAGATCTGACAGATACAGCCCGCCTCCGACTGCTGCCGCGCCGCCCGCCAGAATGAGTCCCAGCCAGATATATTGCTTACGTTTGATCAGCGTGTTGAAGTTGGCCATCAGCGCTTCACTCCTTCATCTGACGTCGTGACCCAGATCTGCATGCGACCACCGGCAGTCAGCAGGCCCGCCGGGGTACTGAACATGACGGCACGTGTTCCGGGCTGCCAGAAATCGCTTTCACGCACCATACGGGGCGACAGGGAGACGTTATCCAGACTGTAACGGACGACTTTCAGGTGGTGGCCGACCCAGACCCTGTCGGCAGTGGCGCGCAGACCAGCCGGCACCTGCAGCACTTCAGAGGTGACGGGGACAGACTGATACTCATCGGGTACGCTGCCCTGGCGCACGGCGCGATTAAGCGAAACCAGTAACGATTCATAGGGGTTCGACTCTTCCCAGGCTTTTGCCGGACCGGGGGTACCCGCCAGCTCGCTGACCAGCTGAATTGTCCGGCCTGAGCCCGCACGGGGCACGGCACGAATGGAGAAGTTCAGCCCGCGTTCGGTTTCCACAATGAAGGTGAATGGTTTTTTACTGACGGTCGCCAGAATGGCACCGCCGCTGTCGGTCTGCTCCTGGTTTGTCAGGCCACCGTCCAGGCTGTTTATCGCCGTGATGCGATCTCCAGGTACTGTGAACAGATTCGGGTCGGTGTTACTCACGGCAATATTTGCCTGACCACCATTGGTCAGGGGGACCACTGTCGGCGCCAGCGTACCGCTGAGGGTCGCGGACATCGCGGGGGCGGCCAACAGCAGACAGCCTGAAATAAATAACGGGTTAATTTTTTTCATTATTTATTTCTCCAAAACGCGCCAGCCAGCTGACACCATCGACACGACTGAACTGAATTACATAGCTTTTAATTTCACTGTAGGGTTTGGAATCCCCAATCCACGTTTTCAGCTCACCCCGGATATCCACGCGGTTCTCTGCCGGCCAGGCACGCATCGACGTCATATAAAAGGTGGAATTAACGTTATTGTCTTTAATGCGTTTCGCATCTTCAGCCAGCTGGACCTTGAGGCTGTTCTGCGAGGCGGGTAATACATACCGGAGTAGCTGCTGATGCTGGGCATCAACCGTTTCCGGCGTGACATTCAGACGCAGGGCAACAAAGGACAGGCCCAGCTGCTCAATATAAGAGGCGTCAGCCTGGTTCTGAGACACCGCAAAGGGTGCACGGAATAACATCGGTGTCACCGCCACTTTCTGTTCCGTCTGCAGACGGTAATTATTTATGCCCTGGATAATATTGGTCGCAAGACTGAGGGTCAGGAGTGTCCCCAGACTGATAAATCCCACAGCGATAACGCGGGTGGTATTTTGTCTGGCACCATGTTCCATATGTTATTTCCCCGTTGATTTATTTAATCCACTGCCGGAAACAGGAGTCCGGAACATCATGAAAGAAACCTTTAAGAAGGGAGGTTGGCAGATACCAGTAAATCAGGTCGCGTAGCCAGGAACTGCCCCGCCCTTTTTTCAGTTTCTTGATACCCCAGAAAACCAGTACCGCTGAAGCTATGCCAAATATGAACTTGCTGGTCCAGAAACCCCAGCCGAGACAAATCACGGCCGGGATAAGTTCATCGAGATATAAGCCAAACCAGCGGGACTGGTTAGTCAGTGTTTCCGGGAAACGGTATCGCTTTAATTCGTCTCCCGTCATCACGTGCTTCCTGTCAGTAACCGGCGACCGACATACCGATGGTGATAAAGGTGGAAATAATCGCGAAGCCAAACAGGAACTTCACGTTTTTGGTCATCATGTACATGATGCCGCCGGCGACAACTTCCGCCAGAACCACCCATTTGACGACGCTGGACTGCTTACCAAACGTGCCTTTAACGGTCGCATCCCCGGACTTCATCAGGTCGGTTGCCGTGGTGGTGGCCATCGCAGCATCCGGGAAGAACGCCGCCACAGCAGCAACCGGCAGCGCAACTTTAGCGACTTTCAGGGCTTTCTTTTTATTGAAAACGCGGGACATAAAAGACGGTTTGGTTTTTTCAGAGACAGCAGAGCCCTGAACACTTAATACAGCATTCATATTTATTTCCTTTAAAGAGAATGTATACGTTAGTAGAAAATCACATCTAAACCTGATTTTTTATATCTTTACCTTCCTTCCTCCTCGCTCTGTTCAGAAAAAATATAATTGGGGAAGCGTCTTAGATGATCTTTAAGTCGCATCGCCACTTCCGTTGACTTCGTTCTGCCACTACGGTTCTTTGCGCTAACTAAAAGCGCATGAGTGTCGTCATCAAGGTAAACGGAAACAATATTCTTATTTCCAGTGCTGGTATAACGCTTTGACACACTGCTTCTCCGATTAGAAACCTTATAGACAAATCATTACACAGAAAGACACAGGAAATAAAGGGGCTAAACTGCCCCAACCAATTTAACAATTTATTAACATAACATATTCATAAACATTCTCAATAAAAAAATATATTTTCCTGCTCCTGTAGCAATCCGTTACAAATGCTCTAAAAGACGGATAAACCTCCAATACTTTCTCTTTAGCACGATCGATCCTTTTTTTTACAATCTTCTCAGGCACAGAAATATAATTTGATATGTCCATATAGCTAAAACCAAGAACATAAAATGAAAGAGGAATGATATTCAAATCACTTATCCTTGCAATAGCCTCATCAAAATCCGGAATGTCTTTTGATTTTATGAATTTCATTTTTCGGCTGGATAATGGAACCGTTATCAGAAGATTCATTTGCCAAAAAAAATAAAAATCATCATCCAAAAGACTGATACACTCAATTCGAATTTGAAAATTTGATTTTCCACACGAAAAAATTTTACTTAACACACAACCTTTACCTAGCGCCATGCAATCAAGTTCTAACTGGGAAAGCATCAACTCCAGTTCATGAAATGATCCTGAGAAACTACCTGCTACACATTCTGTTTTAAAAAAGTCATACATTTGTTCAAATGATGTATTGGAATATAGGACATCGCGTTGTTGGTTTCTTACGCAAACAGAGACAGGTGAGGTGTTATACAACCCCTTTATGTGAAGAAGAGCATCCCTAACCGATTGACTTAAGCTGTCATCACCACTACGATCCATCGCACACATAGGTTCCTCCTTAGAAGGGTTCTATGGATAGTTGGTGTAGAGAGGTTGCATCTCTCTACACCAATGTTTCTCAAATTTTCAGTTGCTCTTGAATTATAAATCCCATTTAACTGGATGTCATCAAAATAGATTAGATCATTCTTCTAAAGATTCTCAAAAAAGAAGTATATTTATTCAACTTATAATAAAAAACTAGACGGTCCATTATTACATTTCGCAATGCCTTACGCTAATCATTGTCAGTGTCATCCACTTTTGGAAAGAATTGCTCTATCACAGCATTAACGTCATCCCGGATGTTTTCTATTAACCCTGACCATTCCCATCTTGGGTTACCATGAACATGAGGACTCAAACATTCAATCCCCAGCACCTTATTCACAGTAAACTGTGTTTTAACCATGCTTTCAAGCAGCGCTCTATTGAATGCCATCTGATTAAACCCGGATTCTTTGCGTTCCATCTGGGCTTCGTAGACACGCAAACCAAGCTCAAGCAACATCGATGCAATACTTGAATAGCTAATATCTTTCTCTTTCGCACCTTCAGCACGACGCTGAACTGCTATCGCATTAATTTTCTCTGCAACTTTGTCATTTACATAAACTTGGATCTTAGCCATAGTCCCTCACAATTATAATCTCGTATAACCCACAAAACTCTAAGTGCTAAAACTACGCATGTTGCGCGATTCACTATTAGAGTCACTATGATAGAAATGACGATTCATTCCACGAATCACTATCCTTTTAGCCACGAATCTAATATAGATTCATGGCTCTTGTAAATAAATGTTTTACAAAAAAATAGTCTCTAATGAATCCCATACAATTCGCCAGTGAATCTATTTAGATTCATAGGCGAATCGCTTTAACACATTAAATAAATGTACTGCACATTATTTTTGTCATAACTCACTGTTTACAAATACCAATCTGCAAAATTTTAATTTTGCGTGGGGTGTGGTGATTTTGTGGTGAGGAGTGCATATATGTTGAGTCTCGGTCTTGGATGGGTTAAGGTTATTCCGGGATTTGGCACGGAGGGGAATTCATGAAGGGAGTAGCGTTTGGTATCATCCTGTCTTTAATACCATTGTCATCAATGGCAGCAGACTGCTTTGATATGGCTGGCAGGGATTACAAAATTGATCCGGATCTCCTGCGTGCTATATCATGGCAAGAATCACGATTTAAAATTGATGCGATTGGGCGTAATCCTGTTACGGGTTATGGATCAGGCTTGATGCAAATTGACTCGCAGCATTTCAACGAACTGTCGCGATATGGAATAAAACCGGATCATCTTCTTAGCGATGCTTGTCTTAACATCTACACCGGAGCCTATTATCTGGCTCAGGCGTTTAAAAAGTGGGGCGTTTCGTGGGATGCAGTCGGGGCATACAATGCAGGCTTCAAAAAGACCCCGCGCCAGGCAGCAAGACGTTACGAGTATGCGAAGAAGATCCATTACTACTACACGGCTATCAAAGCAAGCAAACGAACTTCTTCTAAAGATCAGAAAATCGCCATGAACTAAAAAACCTTCTGATATAAGAAGGCTTGAATTTCTTAAAAATCTACGGCATCTATACCTGGATAATAATCGGCATCACTATCAAAATGAAAAAGCAGATACCCGCCCTCCCGGTGCATTAGTATGAGATTTTTGCGTAAAAATTTTGACACCCCACCTCTTTTTAGCGCCAGAAGATGGCGTTTGAAATCATACATCCTTATAACACAACCATAAGGTGTATCATGTATCCACTCTAAGTAACTATCGCAAGTTAGATAATTGGTTGTTGATGAAAGCACCTGAAGAACTCTGATATCACCTTCTTCCATATGTGAAATACTGATACAGACAGCTTTAAATTCAAACATAAGTATTCCCACCATCAAAACGCCGGACAGCTGCCCGGCGCTTATAATTAGCCTTTAAGAGTGCGGAATTTCTCCGCAATTAACCACAATGCCTTATTGAGTTTAACATCACCATCGATTGCTTTTACTGGCCGGGTTGTTGTTCTTTTCCCTTTTTCAGTTCGGCCAGGCAAACCGCCTTTAATCAGATTTTCCTGGACCCTTTGATATGTAGTCCAGATGTCATCTTTTTTATCTTCATAACGGCGCGGATGAATTATCTGTTCAATACTGACCGGAGATTTATTTTCATCTTCATATCGGTAGGTTAATGCAGCTTGTCCAAACAGACGCTGTTCTTCCTTGGTTAAGGCAATAGACTTCATGACATCAACGCCTTCAGTTATTTTATCGAAAATTCCCAGAACTTCGTAAGCACCTTCGATAACCCTTCCCACAATATCACCTTTATGAGGTACACGAATCTCACCAAACGACGTACCGCACACAAGGCCATTTGTGCATACAAAACGGAACATACCCGGGATCATTTGATAACTGGACGATCCATCATGCGAGTTAAGAAGAATGATTTCGGGTACTTCTGTTCCTTTATTGGCCCCTTCACGGCGAAGTCTTACCATATGCTTAGTATGCCCCCGTTTATCCTCATCCCTTACTCGTGACTGACAGGCAAAAAATGGCTGGAAACCTTCTTCACGTAATTTATCCAGCAGTGTAATGGTTGGAATATAGGTATAGCGATCACTACGTGAATTATGCTTTTCTTCTGAAAACACAGAAGGTACAACCTTGACTAATTCATCGTTAGTCAGTGGGCGTTCCTGACGAATGGAATGAGTAAGTCCAAATCGGGATGCTAAACGCATATTATTCTCCTTCACCTGTTTAATTTTTTAACCATCACCCGTTGAGTTGCCGGGGCCGCGGTTTTGACTTTGTGCGGGGACCTGCTGAACCTGCCCCTGGATATAACCTTCACCCGTTTGAGAGCCGTTCGCCGCGAGGGCGTAAACGAGCACGGCCCGGTGCAGATGTC
>NZ_JAKKOM010000042.1:0-34299 GCF_021739525.1 Klebsiella sp. 2019SCSN059
GAAGGCGTAGAGATGGTAATGCCGGGCGACAACATCAAAATGGTTGTTACCCTGATCCACCCGATCGCGATGGACGATGGTCTGCGTTTCGCAATCCGTGAAGGCGGTCGTACCGTTGGCGCGGGCGTGGTTGCTAAAGTTCTCGGCTAATCGCTGATAACATTTGACGCAATGCGCAATAAAAGGGCATCATTTGATGCCCTTTTTGCACGCTTTCACACCAGAACCTGGCTCATCAGTGATTTTATTTGTCATAATCATTGCTGAGACAGGCTCTGAAGAGGGCGTTTATACACCAAACCATTCGAGCGGTAGTGCGACGGCAAATCAGTATCCTTCTTTGCAACAGCAGGGCAGGGGCGACAGAACCGTCAGCGTTGAAGCAATTTGAATAGTTAAGTGTATAATCCGAAACTTAATTTCGGTTTGGATCGCCTCGCCCCCGCGGGGTGAAATTGTTTGTAGAATACTTCTGACAGGTTGGTTTATGAGTGCGAATACCGAAGCTCAAGGGAGCGGGCGCGGCCTGGAAGCGATGAAGTGGATTATCGTTGCCGTGCTGCTGATCGTGGCGATCGTGGGCAACTTCCTTTATCGCGACATTATGCTGGCGGTGCGTGCGCTGGCCGTGGTTATTCTTATTGCTGCTGCCGGTGGCGTCGCGCTGTTGACGACGAAAGGTAAGGCGACCGTTGCTTTTGCTCGCGAAGCGAGAACCGAAGTTCGTAAAGTGATTTGGCCGACTCGCCAGGAAACGCTGCATACTACGCTGATTGTTGCTGCCGTGACTGCAGTAATGTCACTGATCCTGTGGGGACTGGATGGTATTCTGGTTCGCCTGGTCTCCTTTATCACTGGCCTGAGGTTCTGAGATGTCTGAAGCTCCTAAAAAGCGCTGGTACGTCGTTCAGGCGTTTTCCGGTTTTGAAGGTCGCGTAGCCACGTCGCTGCGTGAACATATCAAATTACACAACATGGAAGAGTTATTTGGCGAAGTCATGGTCCCGACCGAAGAAGTGGTTGAGATCCGTGGCGGCCAGCGTCGCAAAAGCGAACGTAAATTCTTCCCGGGCTACGTTCTGGTCCAGATGGTCATGAACGACGCAAGCTGGCACCTGGTGCGCAGCGTACCGCGCGTGATGGGCTTCATCGGCGGTACCTCTGACCGTCCGGCGCCGATCAGCGACAAAGAAGTCGACGCCATCATGAATCGTCTGCAGCAGGTTGGCGATAAGCCGCGTCCGAAAACGCTGTTTGAACCGGGTGAAATGGTTCGCGTTAACGACGGTCCGTTCGCTGACTTTAACGGCGTGGTGGAAGAAGTGGACTATGAGAAGTCCCGCCTGAAAGTTTCCGTTTCTATCTTCGGTCGTGCGACCCCGGTAGAACTGGACTTCAGCCAGGTTGAGAAGGCGTAAGCCGGCGATCAAAAAAGCAGCGATTTAAGCGTTGCATAGGGCGCGAAATTGGCATACAATTTCGCGCCTTTTGTTTTTATGGGCCCGGCCCGTAAAACGATGTTTAATCACGGGGAGCTTCTCTGAAGCGTTAATACCCAATTTGAGGATTTAAGAATGGCTAAGAAAGTCCAAGCCTACGTCAAGCTGCAGGTTGCAGCTGGTATGGCGAACCCGAGCCCGCCGGTCGGCCCAGCACTGGGTCAGCAGGGCGTGAACATCATGGAATTCTGCAAAGCGTTCAACGCCAAAACTGATTCCCTGGAGAAAGGTCTGCCGATCCCGGTTGTTATCACCGTTTACGCTGACCGTTCCTTTACCTTTGTTACCAAGACTCCGCCGGCTGCTGTTCTGCTGAAGAAAGCTGCAGGCATCAAGTCTGGTTCCGGTAAGCCGAACAAAGATAAAGTGGGTAAAATCTCCCGCGCTCAGCTGCAGGAAATCGCGCAGACCAAAGCTGCCGACATGACTGGTGCCGACATTGAAGCGATGACTCGCTCCATCGAAGGTACTGCACGTTCCATGGGCCTGGTAGTGGAGGACTAAGAAATGGCTAAACTGACCAAGCGCATGCGCGTGATCCGTGAGAAAGTTGATGCAACTAAACAGTACGACATCAACGAAGCCATCGCTCTGCTGAAAGAGCTGGCCACCGCTAAATTTACCGAAAGCGTAGACGTTGCCGTTAACCTCGGCATCGACGCGCGTAAATCTGACCAGAACGTCCGTGGCGCAACTGTACTGCCGCACGGTACTGGCCGTTCCGTTCGCGTAGCCGTATTTACCCAGGGCGCAAACGCTGAAGCTGCTAAAGCTGCAGGCGCTGAGCTGGTAGGTATGGAAGATCTGGCTGAGCAGATCAAAAAAGGCGAAATGAACTTTGACGTTGTTATTGCTTCCCCGGATGCAATGCGCGTTGTTGGCCAGCTGGGTCAGGTTCTGGGTCCGCGTGGCCTGATGCCGAACCCGAAAGTGGGTACCGTAACTCCGAACGTTGCTGAAGCGGTTAAAAACGCGAAAGCAGGTCAGGTTCGTTACCGTAACGACAAAAACGGCATCATCCACACCACCATCGGTAAAGTGGACTTTGATGCTGACAAACTGAAAGAAAACCTGGAAGCTCTGCTGGTTGCGCTGAAAAAAGCAAAACCGACTCAGGCGAAAGGCGTGTACATCAAGAAAGTTAGCATCTCCACCACCATGGGTGCAGGTGTTGCAGTAGATCAGGCTGGCCTGAACGCTTCTGCAAACTAATGCCTTTACGTGGGCGGCGAATTTGTCTACAATCTTCGCCCACGTTTGCTAACGATGGTTAGCAGTTAACCGAATTGTTCGTTGGAGCCTGGCCTATCCAGGCCTCCGTCGAAGACCGCAGGTGTTTCGCAAGAAACTTAATCCCCTGCGTAGACGGTGACAGAACGCTAAGATTATTTTTGGATATTCTGGCTTGTTTCTGCTCACCGTATTTAGACGCTCTATTCGTTGAATTGAGTGAAGTGAGTTCCAGAGCATAGGCTCTGGCAAACATCCAGGAGCAAAGCTAATGGCTTTAAATCTTCAAGACAAACAAGCGATTGTTGCTGAAGTCAGCGAAGTAGCCAAAGGCGCGCTGTCTGCAGTAGTTGCGGATTCCCGTGGCGTAACTGTAGATAAAATGACTGAACTGCGTAAAGCAGGTCGTGAAGCTGGCGTATACATGCGTGTTGTTCGTAACACCCTGCTGCGCCGCGTCGTTGAAGGTACTCAGTTCGAGTGCCTGAAAGACACGTTTGTTGGTCCGACCCTGATTGCATACTCTATGGAACACCCGGGCGCTGCTGCTCGTCTGTTCAAAGAGTTCGCGAAAGCGAATGCAAAATTTGAGGTCAAAGCCGCTGCCTTTGAAGGTGAGCTGATCCCGGCGTCGCAGATCGACCGCCTGGCAACTCTGCCGACCTACGAAGAAGCAATTGCACGCCTGATGGCAACCATGAAAGAAGCTTCGGCTGGCAAACTGGTTCGTACTCTGGCTGCTGTACGCGATGCGAAAGAAGCTGCTTAATCGCAGTTATCATTGTAAAGCATTCGCTTACGTATAAACTTATTCTGATATTCAGGAACAATTTAAATGTCTATCACTAAAGATCAAATCATTGAAGCAGTATCCGCTATGTCCGTAATGGACGTTGTTGAGCTGATCTCTGCAATGGAAGAAAAATTCGGTGTTTCCGCTGCTGCTGCTGTAGCTGTAGCTGCTGGCCCGGTTGAAGCTGCTGAAGAAAAAACTGAATTCGACGTAATTCTGAAAGCTGCTGGCGCTAACAAAGTTGCTGTTATCAAAGCAGTACGTGGCGCGACTGGCCTGGGTCTGAAAGAAGCTAAAGACCTGGTAGAATCTGCTCCGGCTGCACTGAAAGAAGGCATCAGCAAAGACGACGCTGAAGCTCTGAAAAAATCTCTGGAAGAAGCTGGCGCTGAAGTTGAAGTTAAATAAGCCAACCCTTCCGGTTGCAGCCTGAGAAATCAGGCTGAGGCTGGTGACTTTTTGGTCACCAGCCTTTTTGCGCTGTAAGGCGCCAGTAGCGTTTCACGCTGTTTGACTACTGGTTTGCCTCTCAATGCTTGTTTCTATCGACGACTTAATATACTGCGACAGGTTAGGGTTCCTGGGCTGTGTAAATCGCAATGAAATGGTTTAAGCGTGATAGCAACAGGCATTGCGGAAAGTGTTCCATTTTCCGGTCAACAAAATAGTGTTGCATAAAAAACTGCCCTCTGCGGGCAGATGGGTCGACTTGTCAGCGAGCTGAGGAACCCTATGGTTTACTCCTATACCGAGAAAAAACGTATTCGTAAGGATTTTGGTAAACGTCCACAAGTTCTGGATGTGCCATATCTCCTTTCTATCCAGCTTGACTCGTTCCAGAAGTTTATCGAGCAAGATCCTGAAGGGCAGTACGGTCTGGAAGCTGCTTTCCGTTCCGTGTTCCCGATTCAGAGCTACAGCGGTAATTCCGAGCTGCAATACGTCAGCTACCGTCTGGGCGAACCGGTTTTTGACGTTAAAGAATGTCAGATCCGTGGCGTGACTTACTCTGCACCGCTGCGCGTAAAACTGCGTCTGGTGATCTACGAGCGCGAAGCGCCGGAAGGCACCGTCAAGGACATTAAAGAACAAGAAGTCTACATGGGCGAAATCCCGCTCATGACCGACAACGGTACCTTCGTCATCAACGGTACCGAGCGTGTTATCGTTTCTCAGCTGCACCGTAGCCCGGGCGTCTTCTTTGACAGTGACAAAGGTAAGACTCACTCATCCGGTAAGGTTCTGTATAACGCACGTATCATCCCTTACCGCGGTTCCTGGCTGGACTTCGAATTCGACCCGAAAGACAACCTGTTCGTTCGTATCGACCGTCGTCGTAAGCTGCCGGCTACCATCATCCTGCGCGCGCTGAATTACACCACTGAGCAGATCCTTGACCTGTTCTTCGAAAAAGTGGTCTTTGAAATTCGCGACAACAAGCTGCAGATGGAGCTGATTCCGGAGCGTCTGCGCGGTGAAACCGCCTCCTTCGATATCGAAGCCAACGGCAAAGTGTACGTTGAGAAAGGCCGTCGCATCACGGCTCGCCATATCCGTCAGCTGGAAAAAGACGATATCAAGCATATCGAAGTGCCGGTTGAATATATCGCGGGCAAAGTGGCGGCTAAAGACTATATCGATGAAGCGACTGGCGAACTGATCTGCCCGGCGAACATGGAGCTGAGCCTGGATCTGCTGGCTAAGCTGAGCCAGTCTGGCCACAAGCGCATCGAAACGCTGTTTACCAACGATCTGGACCACGGTCCATACATCTCTGAAACGGTACGCGTCGACCCGACTAACGATCGTCTGAGCGCGCTGGTAGAAATCTACCGCATGATGCGCCCTGGCGAGCCGCCGACTCGTGAAGCCGCTGAAAGCCTGTTCGAGAACCTGTTCTTCTCCGAAGACCGCTACGATCTGTCCGCGGTTGGTCGTATGAAGTTCAACCGTTCTCTGCTGCGCGACGAAATCGAAGGTTCCGGTATCCTGAGCAAAGACGACATCATCGAAGTGATGAAGAAGCTCATCGATATCCGTAACGGTAAAGGCGAAGTGGACGATATCGACCACCTCGGCAACCGTCGTATCCGTTCCGTTGGCGAAATGGCGGAAAACCAGTTCCGCGTTGGCCTGGTACGTGTAGAACGTGCGGTGAAAGAGCGTCTGTCTCTGGGCGATCTGGATACCCTGATGCCTCAGGATATGATCAACGCCAAGCCGATTTCCGCAGCAGTGAAAGAGTTCTTTGGTTCCAGCCAGCTGTCTCAGTTTATGGACCAGAACAACCCGCTGTCTGAGATCACGCACAAACGTCGTATCTCCGCACTCGGCCCAGGCGGTCTGACCCGTGAGCGCGCAGGCTTCGAAGTTCGAGACGTACACCCGACTCACTACGGTCGCGTATGTCCAATCGAAACGCCTGAAGGTCCGAACATCGGTCTGATCAACTCCCTGTCCGTATACGCGCAGACCAACGAATATGGCTTCCTCGAGACGCCGTATCGTAAAGTGACCGACGGTGTGGTTACCGACGAAATTCACTACCTGTCTGCTATCGAAGAAGGCAACTACGTTATCGCTCAGGCGAACTCCAACCTGGATGAAAACGGCCACTTCGTAGAAGATCTGGTGACCTGCCGTAGCAAAGGCGAATCCAGCTTGTTCAGCCGCGACCAGGTTGACTACATGGACGTATCCACCCAGCAGGTGGTATCCGTCGGTGCGTCCCTGATCCCGTTCCTGGAACACGATGACGCCAACCGTGCATTGATGGGTGCGAACATGCAACGTCAGGCCGTTCCGACTCTGCGCGCTGATAAGCCGCTGGTTGGTACCGGTATGGAACGTGCTGTAGCCGTCGACTCCGGCGTTACTGCCGTTGCTAAGCGCGGCGGTACCGTTCAGTACGTGGATGCTTCCCGTATCGTTATCAAAGTTAACGAAGACGAGATGTACCCGGGCGAAGCGGGTATCGACATCTATAACCTGACCAAATACACCCGTTCTAACCAGAACACCTGCATCAACCAGATGCCTTGCGTGTCCCTGGGCGAACCTATCGAGCGCGGCGACGTGCTGGCCGACGGCCCGTCCACCGACCTCGGTGAGCTGGCGCTGGGTCAGAACATGCGCGTCGCGTTCATGCCGTGGAACGGCTACAACTTCGAAGACTCCATCCTCGTTTCCGAGCGTGTTGTCCAGGAAGACCGTTTCACCACTATCCACATTCAGGAACTGGCGTGCGTGTCCCGTGACACCAAGCTGGGGCCGGAAGAGATCACCGCTGACATCCCGAACGTGGGTGAAGCTGCGCTCTCCAAACTGGATGAGTCCGGTATCGTTTATATCGGTGCGGAAGTGACCGGCGGCGACATTCTGGTTGGTAAGGTTACGCCGAAAGGTGAAACCCAGCTGACGCCGGAAGAGAAACTGCTGCGTGCGATCTTCGGTGAGAAAGCGTCTGACGTTAAAGACTCTTCTCTGCGCGTACCGAACGGTGTCTCTGGTACCGTTATCGACGTTCAGGTCTTTACCCGTGACGGCGTAGAAAAAGACAAACGTGCGCTGGAAATCGAAGAGATGCAGCTGAAGCAGGCCAAAAAAGACCTGTCTGAAGAACTGCAGATCCTCGAAGCCGGTCTGTTCAGTCGTATCTACGCGGTGCTGGTCTCCGGTGGCGTTGAAGCTGAGAAGCTCGACAAACTGCCGCGCGATCGCTGGCTGGAACTGGGCCTGACCGACGAAGAGAAACAAAATCAGCTGGAACAACTGGCTGAGCAGTACGACGAACTGAAACACGAGTTCGAGAAAAAACTCGAAGCGAAACGCCGCAAAATCACCCAAGGCGACGATCTGGCACCGGGCGTGCTGAAGATTGTTAAGGTATACCTGGCCGTTAAACGCCGTATCCAGCCTGGTGACAAGATGGCAGGTCGTCACGGTAACAAGGGTGTTATCTCTAAGATCAACCCGATCGAAGATATGCCGCACGATGCTAACGGTACGCCGGTAGATATCGTCCTGAACCCGCTGGGCGTACCGTCTCGTATGAACATCGGTCAGATCCTGGAAACTCACCTGGGTATGGCTGCGAAAGGCATCGGCGATAAGATCAACGCCATGTTGAAACAGCAGCAGGAAGTCGCGAAACTGCGCGAGTTCATCCAGCGTGCCTACGATCTGGGCGCTGACGTTCGTCAGAAAGTTGACCTGAATACCTTCAGCGATGAAGAAGTTCTGCGTCTGGCTGAAAACCTGCGTAAAGGTATGCCGATCGCAACGCCGGTGTTCGACGGTGCGAAAGAAGCGGAAATTAAAGCGCTGCTGCAGCTGGGCGACCTGCCGACTTCCGGTCAGATCACCCTGTTCGACGGCCGCACCGGTGAGCAGTTCGAGCGTCCGGTAACCGTGGGTTACATGTACATGCTGAAACTGAACCACCTGGTCGACGACAAAATGCACGCGCGTTCCACCGGTTCTTACAGCCTGGTGACTCAGCAGCCGCTGGGTGGTAAGGCGCAGTTCGGTGGTCAGCGCTTCGGTGAGATGGAAGTGTGGGCGCTGGAAGCATACGGCGCAGCCTACACCCTGCAGGAAATGCTCACCGTTAAGTCTGATGACGTGAACGGTCGTACCAAGATGTATAAAAACATCGTGGACGGCAATCACCAGATGGAACCGGGCATGCCGGAATCCTTCAACGTACTGTTGAAAGAAATTCGCTCGCTGGGCATCAACATCGAACTGGAAGACGAGTAATTCTCGCTCAAACAGGTCACTGCTGCCGGGTTAACGCCCGGCAGCGGAATGTGCTAACTCCGACGGGAGCAAATCCGTGAAAGACTTATTAAAGTTTCTGAAAGCGCAAACTAAAACCGAAGAGTTTGATGCGATCAAAATTGCTCTGGCTTCGCCAGACATGATCCGTTCATGGTCTTTCGGTGAAGTTAAAAAGCCGGAAACCATTAACTACCGTACGTTCAAACCTGAGCGTGACGGCCTTTTCTGCGCCCGTATCTTTGGGCCGGTAAAAGACTATGAGTGCCTGTGCGGTAAGTACAAGCGCCTGAAACACCGCGGTGTGATCTGTGAGAAGTGCGGCGTTGAAGTGACCCAGACCAAAGTGCGTCGTGAGCGCATGGGCCACATCGAGCTGGCATGTCCGACTGCGCACATCTGGTTCCTGAAATCCCTGCCGTCCCGTATCGGCCTGCTGCTGGATATGCCGCTGCGCGATATCGAACGTGTACTGTACTTTGAATCCTATGTGGTTATCGAAGGTGGCATGACCAACCTCGAACGCAACCAGATTCTGACCGAAGAACAGTACCTGGACGCGCTGGAAGAGTTCGGTGACGAATTCGACGCGAAGATGGGTGCGGAAGCGATCCAGGCGCTGCTGCGCAATATGGATCTGGAGCAGGAATGCGAGCAGCTGCGTGAAGAGCTGAACGAAACCAACTCCGAAACCAAGCGTAAAAAGCTGACCAAGCGCATCAAGCTGCTGGAAGCCTTCGTACAGTCTGGCAACAAGCCGGAGTGGATGATCCTGACCGTTCTGCCGGTACTGCCGCCAGATCTGCGTCCGCTGGTTCCGCTGGATGGCGGTCGTTTCGCGACGTCTGACCTCAACGATCTGTATCGTCGCGTGATCAACCGTAACAACCGTCTGAAACGTCTGCTGGATCTGGCTGCGCCGGATATCATCGTACGCAACGAAAAACGTATGCTGCAGGAAGCGGTTGACGCCCTGCTGGACAACGGTCGTCGCGGTCGTGCGATCACCGGTTCTAACAAACGTCCTCTGAAATCTTTGGCCGATATGATCAAAGGTAAACAGGGTCGTTTCCGTCAGAACCTGCTCGGTAAGCGTGTTGACTACTCCGGTCGTTCTGTTATCACCGTAGGTCCATACCTGCGTCTGCATCAGTGCGGTCTGCCGAAGAAAATGGCGCTGGAGCTGTTCAAACCGTTCATCTACGGCAAGCTGGAACTGCGTGGCCTGGCCACCACCATCAAAGCCGCTAAGAAAATGGTTGAGCGCGAAGAAGCTGTCGTTTGGGATATCCTGGACGAAGTTATCCGCGAACACCCGGTCCTGCTGAACCGTGCGCCGACCCTGCACCGTCTGGGTATCCAGGCATTCGAACCGGTTCTGATCGAAGGTAAAGCCATCCAGCTGCACCCGCTGGTTTGTGCGGCATACAACGCCGACTTCGATGGTGACCAGATGGCTGTTCACGTACCGCTGACGCTGGAAGCCCAGCTGGAAGCGCGTGCGCTGATGATGTCTACCAACAACATCCTGTCCCCGGCGAACGGCGAACCAATCATCGTTCCGTCTCAGGACGTTGTACTGGGTCTGTACTACATGACCCGTGACAGTGTTAACGCCAAAGGCGAAGGCATGGTGCTGACTGGCCCGAAAGAAGCTGAGCGTATTTATCGCGCCGGCCTGGCCTCTCTGCATGCGCGCGTTAAAGTGCGTATCACTGAATACGAAAAAGACGACAATGGTGAGTTTGTCGCGAAAACCAGCCTGAAAGACACGACCGTTGGCCGTGCCATTCTGTGGATGATCGTACCGAAAGGTCTGCCGTTCTCTATCGTGAACCAGGCGCTTGGTAAGAAAGCGATCTCCAAGATGCTGAACACCTGTTACCGTATTCTGGGCCTGAAACCGACCGTTATTTTCGCGGACCAGACGATGTACACCGGCTTTGCTTACGCAGCGCGTTCAGGTGCATCCGTTGGTATCGATGACATGGTCATCCCGGAGAAAAAATACGAAATCATCAGCGAAGCGGAAGCGGAAGTTGCTGAGATTCAGGAACAGTTCCAGTCCGGTCTGGTGACCGCGGGCGAACGCTACAACAAAGTTATCGATATCTGGGCTGCGGCGAACGATCGTGTATCCAAAGCGATGATGGATAACCTGCAAACCGAAACCGTGATTAACCGTGACGGTCAGGAAGAGCAGCAGGTTTCCTTCAACAGCATCTACATGATGGCCGACTCCGGTGCGCGTGGTTCTGCTGCACAGATTCGTCAGCTGGCCGGTATGCGTGGTCTGATGGCGAAGCCGGATGGCTCCATCATCGAAACGCCGATCACCGCGAACTTCCGTGAAGGTCTGAACGTACTCCAGTACTTCATCTCCACGCACGGTGCGCGTAAAGGTCTGGCGGATACCGCACTGAAAACAGCGAACTCCGGTTACCTGACTCGTCGTCTGGTCGACGTTGCCCAGGACCTGGTCGTCACTGAAGACGACTGCGGCACCCTGGAAGGCATCACTATGACGCCGGTTATCGAAGGTGGCGACGTTAAAGAGCCGCTGCGCGATCGCGTACTGGGTCGTGTGACGGCGGAAGACGTGCTGAAGCCGGGTACTGCGGATATTCTGGTTCCACGCAACACGCTGCTGCACGAGCACTGGTGTGACCTGCTGGAAGCGAACTCCGTTGACTCCGTCAAAGTGCGTTCCGTTGTATCCTGTGACACTGACTTTGGTGTATGTGCGCACTGCTATGGTCGTGACCTGGCGCGTGGCCACATCATCAACAAAGGTGAGGCTATCGGCGTTATCGCGGCACAGTCCATCGGTGAGCCGGGTACACAGCTGACGATGCGTACGTTCCACATCGGTGGTGCGGCATCTCGTGCGGCTGCTGAATCCAGCATCCAGGTGAAAAATAAAGGTAGCATCAAGCTCAGCAATGCGAAGTCGGTTGTGAACTCCAGCGGTAAACTGGTTATCACTTCTCGTAACACCGAGCTGAAGCTGATCGACGAATTCGGTCGTACCAAAGAGAGCTATAAAGTGCCTTACGGCGCGGTTATGGCGAAAGGCGACGGTGAGCAGGTTGCCGGCGGTGAAACCGTCGCAAACTGGGATCCGCACACCATGCCGGTTATCACCGAAGTGAGTGGTTTTATCCGCTTCACTGACATGATCGACGGCCAGACCATTACTCGTCAGACCGACGAGCTGACCGGTCTGTCTTCGCTGGTGGTTCTGGACTCTGCAGAACGTACCGCAGGTGGTAAAGATCTGCGTCCGGCGCTGAAAATCGTTGATGCTCAGGGCAACGACGTTCTGATCCCAGGTACCGATATGCCTGCTCAGTACTTCCTGCCGGGTAAAGCGATTGTTCAGCTGGAAGATGGCGTACAGATCAGCTCTGGTGACACCCTGGCGCGTATTCCGCAGGAATCCGGCGGTACCAAGGACATCACCGGTGGTCTGCCGCGCGTTGCGGACCTGTTCGAAGCACGTCGTCCGAAAGAGCCGGCTATCCTGGCTGAAATCAGCGGTATCATTTCCTTCGGTAAAGAAACCAAAGGGAAACGTCGCCTGGTTATCACCCCGGTAGACGGTAGCGAGCCGTACGAAGAGATGATTCCGAAATGGCGTCAGCTCAACGTGTTCGAAGGTGAACGTGTAGAACGTGGTGACGTAGTTTCCGACGGTCCGGAAGCACCGCACGACATTCTGCGTCTGCGTGGCGTACATGCTGTGACCCGTTACATCGTTAACGAAGTCCAGGACGTATACCGTCTGCAGGGCGTTAAGATTAACGATAAGCACATCGAAGTTATCGTTCGTCAGATGCTGCGTAAAGCCACCATCGAAAGCGCAGGCAGCTCCGACTTCCTCGAAGGCGAGCAGGTGGAATACTCCCGCGTCAAGATCGCAAACCGCGAACTGGAAGCGAACGGCAAAGTGGGCGCAACGTTCTCCCGCGATCTGCTGGGTATCACCAAAGCGTCTCTGGCCACCGAGTCCTTCATCTCCGCGGCATCGTTCCAGGAGACCACTCGCGTGCTGACCGAAGCAGCCGTTGCGGGCAAACGCGACGAACTGCGCGGTCTGAAAGAGAACGTCATCGTGGGTCGTCTGATCCCGGCCGGTACCGGTTATGCGTACCACCAGGATCGTATGCGCCGTCGCGCTGCTGGCGAACTGCCGGCGGCACCGCAGGTGAGCGTGGAAGAAGCATCTGCCAACCTGGCAGAGCTGCTGAACGCAGGTCTGGGCGGTTCTGACAACGATTAATCGTTGATGCACTGCTAAAAAGCCGGTCAGGTTTCCTGACCGGCTTTTTTATTGCCTGTTCTCCGCAGTCCCCGTCTTTAATTACATTTACGCCATATCCAGGATGCAATTTTTTAGCAATTAATTCATAAAAAATATCCTTTAGCCTTGCACCTCAAAAACCTTTCTTTATATATGGGTAAAACTTCTACTCATATCAAAAAATAAACAATTCAAAGAGGATATATTCAAAATACCTGATGAATCATGGGATTACTGCTGCTGCTTTATCTTCGGCGCGACGGCTCTGGAGAGGGAACGCTGCATCTCATGCTTCCCCCAACAAGGCGCAGAAATAATCCCGGCAGGCAGGTAGGGATCATTACTTTAGGTCTGAGCGGACAGGCTCTGGGGGCTGCATGGAATTCGCGATACAACTCATTATTATCTTAATTTGTCTGTTTTATGGTGCCCGAAAAGGCGGTATTGCGCTGGGGCTGCTGGGCGGCATCGGTTTAGTGATCCTCGTCTTTGTTTTTCATCTCCAGCCGGGTAAACCGCCGGTTGATGTGATGCTGGTGATCATTGCGGTGGTGGCCGCCTCGGCGACGCTGCAGGCGTCCGGCGGCCTGGATGTCATGTTGCAGATTGCCGAGAAGCTGCTGCGGCGAAACCCAAAATATGTCTCTATTGTGGCGCCTTTCGTCACCTGCACGCTGACTATCCTCTGCGGTACCGGTCACGTGGTGTATACCATCCTGCCGATTATCTACGATGTGGCGATTAAGAATAACATTCGCCCGGAGCGTCCGATGGCCGCCAGCTCCATTGGCGCCCAGATGGGGATCATCGCCAGCCCGGTCTCGGTGGCGGTGGTCTCGCTGGTGGCGATGCTGGGGAATTTTACCTTTAACGGTAAACATCTGGAGTTTCTCGATCTGCTGGCGATAACCATTCCTTCCACACTGCTGGGCATTTTAGCCATTGGCATCTTCAGCTGGTTCCGTGGCAAAGATCTGGATAAAGACGAAGCCTTCCAGGCGTTTATTGCGGTACCGGAGAACCGCCATTACGTCTATGGCGATACGGCGACGCTGCTGGATAGAAAGTTGCCCACCAGCAACTGGATAGCGATGTGGATTTTTCTGGCCTCCATCGCTGTGGTGGCGCTGCTCGGCGCCTTCTCTGAACTGCGCCCGACCTTTGACGGTAAACCGCTGTCGATGGTGCTGGTGATCCAGATGTTTATGCTGCTCTCCGGGGCGCTGATCATCATCATTACTAAAACCAACCCGGCATCGATTTCCAAAAATGAGGTCTTTCGTTCGGGAATGATCGCTATCGTCGCGGTGTACGGCATCGCCTGGATGGCGGAGACCATGTTTGGCGCTCACATGACCGAAATTAAAGGCGTGCTCGGGGAGATGGTCAAAGAGTATCCATGGGCCTATGCCATCGTGCTGCTGCTGGTTTCGAAGTTTGTAAACTCGCAGGCGGCAGCGCTGGCGGCGATTGTTCCGGTGGCCCTGGCCATCGGCGTCGACCCGGCCTATATCGTGGCTTCTGCGCCGGCCTGCTATGGCTACTATATTCTGCCGACCTACCCCAGCGATCTGGCGGCGATCCAGTTTGACCGCTCAGGGACCACCCATATTGGCCGCTTTGTGATTAACCACAGCTTTATCCTGCCCGGGCTCATCGGCGTTGGCGTCTCCTGCGTTTTTGGCTGGGTATTCGCTGCGATGTACGGCTTTCTGTAAGCGGGGACGGGCGCCGGCAGCGACGCCCGTTCAATTCGAGAGATTATTGCGCGAGGGGCAGGCGACGGTATAGTTCAATCATATCGGTCGCCAGATCCTGAATGACCATGGCGTTCATCAGATGGTCCTGAGAATGCACGGTGATCAGGTTGACCGGTAGCTTACCGCTGCCTTCATCCAGGCCGATAAGCTGGGTCTGAATTTTATGCGCATGTTTGACGAACTCATGGGACTCGGCCATGGCCTGCTCCGCTGCGGCAAAATCGCCTTTCCGCGCCAGCTGTAGCGCCGTCAGCGCCGCGCTGCGCGCAGAACCCGCGTTAACCAGCAGCTCCATGATGATCGTTTCTAAATCTTCCATCGATTACTCCAGCATCTTAAGGGCTTTATCCAGAACGGCATCACCTTTCATCATGCCGTAGTCCATCATATCGATCACGGCGACCTTTTTGCCGAACGGGTCGGCAAGCGCCTGCAGCTTCGCCTGCTCATATTTCACCTGCGGGCCGAGCAGAATAATGTCGGCGGCGGCCAGATTATCTTTAAACTCGGCGACCGGTACGGCCTTGATTGAGACCTCAACACCTTTCTTCTGCGCGGCATCTTGCATACGCTGAACCAGCATGCTGGTAGACATACCGGCGGCACAGCACAAAACGATATTCTTCATAGTCAGTGGCCCTTGTGTTCCGTGATGTCTTATGTTTATCGCGGCCCTGGCGATGCGACAACCGCTTTACCGTGATTGTGTGTAAGTCATCACACAAAAATTGAAACCGGTTTCATTTTTGCCGGAAAAAATAAAAAAGCCCACCGAAGTGGGCGGTTGCGGCGCTAAAGTCCTAGGCGCGCAGGATACGGTTTTTACCCTGCTGTTTGGCTTTGTACAGCGCTTCATCGACGCTCACCACCAGTTTATCCAGCGGCTCCATGTTCCATTCCCCCAGCCCGGCGCTGAAGGTGACCGTCAGGCCATCTTCGCGCCAGGTGCGCCGTTCGACGTTTACCCGCCATGTTTCCAGCAGCGTGCGGGCGTTATCAATATGTTCGGCAGGAAAGACCACCGCGAACTCTTCACCACCATAGCGATAGAGGGATATCTCCAGCGGCTGGAGGACCTGCAGCCCTTCGCGGGCGACGTTACGCAGAACGATATCGCCGTTGAGGTGACCCCAGGTGTCGTTGATCGATTTAAAGTTATCGATATCGACCAGCGCGAGGGCGAACGGCTGATGATCGTTCATCAGCGCGGCAATATCGCTGTCGAAGGCGCGGCGGTTCTTGCAGCCGGTGAGCGCGTCAATGGTCGCCTGGCGGACGTAGGTCAGTTCGCGCTGCTTATTGGTTTCAATGGCTTTACTCAGCATCGCCTCGAGGCGTGGGGCGCGTTTGACGTCGCCGGTTTTAATCGCATTGATGATATTCATCAGCACGGTGCGGGAGGCATGACGCAGATAAAGGCCGAACAGGATGATGATGATCGCCGCGAGGGCGAAACCGCCGATCACTAAATTGGTTTCATGGCGCGTCAGATTAACCAGGGTAGTGTTATCGACACGGAAAATCACAAACCAGTCGGGATTGGTAAAGGAGTAATAGTAATACCAGGTGTCGCTCCCGGGATCGTAAAGCTGCCCCTCGCCGCTGGTCATTTTATCCATCAGCTCATTACTGACGAAGGGTTTAAACAGCGCGCCAGGGTCGGAGTGCAGGACCACTTTGCCATCACGCTGCACCACAAAAAACTCGCCCTGTACGGGGGCCACCATCTGGCGCAGCGCGAACCCCATGGAGGTGAGATCGAGATGAAAGGCCAGGCTGCCCTTGAGTTTCCCCTCCGGGGTGATGATGGGTTTGAAAATGGTAATCGTCGGATGGTGGGTAAAAAAATCCATATATGGGCTGGTGTAGTGGCTGAAGGTGCTGGCTTCCGCCTGTTTGATAAACCAGGGTCGCGTTCTGGGATCGAAAGCCTGACTGTCTTCATTTTCCAGCACCTCCGGGGCGCGCAGATAGTGGCCCTCGGTATCCGCCAGCGAGATGGATGAGACGCTCGGCATCATGTTCTGTAACTGCATCAGCGTCGTTAACCCTTTCTCCGGTTCCACATTGACTGCGCGATTCAGTTCGTCATTGCGGGCAAAGAAGGCGACCGCGCGCCCAAGGATAAAATCATTTTCCCGCAGCAGGGTTTCCGTGTAGTTGATCGCCAGGTTGTGGGTAAAGTTGCGGTTAATGTCGTGATAATCTTCAAGAAAATCTTTTCGCTGCGCCAGGGTGACAAAAATAGCGATCAGCATAAAACTGAGCAAGATGCCGGCAAACCCCACGACGATCGGCGTCGTGAAAGAGAGCTTTCTGTTGTGTAGAGCCATGAATCGTTAATCGTCCCGGATGTATAAACCATGGGTCCGAACGCAGGTTGCGACTGCGACGCCTGCCGATCGAATCAGTTAACTATTGCTCAATTATAACTCTGAGGCCTTCATGTATCGTGATTTATATTCGGCGACAATGAACAGGCCCTCGATCAGCGCGGAGAGGCAGGGCGAAAATGAGGAAGAAAAGGTTCGCCCTGGTCAGCGTCCGCTGCTGACCCGGGCAGAATAGAAAAAGGGCGCCTGGCGGGCCAGCCTCCGTTTTTCATCTCTCGTGCAGGCGCGCAAAAATATCAGGCGCTTACACTGTACATCATGAGGTTTGCGAGGCGCGTCCCAGCCAGCTGTCCCAGTCTTTCCACACCGGCTGCAGGCCGCGGGCAGCCAGCGCGCTGGCGACTTCTTCAGGCCGACGGTCATCGTGCGGCGCGAACTGCTCAAGCTCCGGATGGTCGTCGGCGTAACCCCCGGGCTGGGTTTTGGAGAAGGCGCTGACGTTATTGATCGCCAGCGGGATCACCCGGTCGCGGAACCAGGGGGACTCGCGGGTGGATAGCGATAGCTCAACCTCCGGCGCCAGCAGGCGGAAGGCGCAGATGGTCTGCACCAGCTGACGCTCATCCATTAGCGAGGCCGGTTCAATGCCGCCGGCGCAGGGACGCAGACGCGGGAAGGAGACCGAATAGCGGCTGCGCCAGTAGCGTTGCTGCAGCCATAACAGGTGCTCAGCGACCATAAAGCAGTCCACCCGCCAGCTGTCGGAAAGGCCGATCAGCGCGCCAAGGCCGATCTTATCGATCCCCGCCTCGCCCAGGCGATCCGGCGTATCCAGCCGCCAGAAGAAATCCTGCTTTTTCCCTTTCAGGTGGTGCTGAGCGTACATGCTTTCGTGATAGGTCTCCTGATAGACCATCACCCCGTCGAGCCCCAGGGTTTTCAGCTCGGCATACTCGTCGGTCGCCAGCGGCTGCACCTCCATATGCAGCGAGGCAAACTGGCTGCGGATTGCCGGCAGGTGCTGGCGGAAATAATCCATTCCCACCTTGCCCTGATGCTCACCGGTCACCAGCAGCAGATGCTCAAAGCCCAGGTCGCGGATCGCGGCGCACTCGCGGGCAATCTCGGCAGCATCCAGCGTCTTGCGCTTAATGCGGTTGCTCATCGAGAAGCCGCAGTAGGTGCAGTCGTTGGCGCACAGGTTGGAAAGATACAGCGGCACGTAGAAGCTGACGGTATTGCCGAAGCGCTGACGGGTAAGCCGCTGCGCGCGCTGGGCCAGAGGTTCAAGATACCCGGCCGCCGCCGGCGAAAGCAGGGCCATCATGTCGTCGCGGGTCAGCTGTTTGGCCGCCAGCGCCCGTTCGACATCGGCGGCGGTTTTACCGTTGATGCGCAGGCGGATGTCGTCCCACTCCAGCTGCCGCCAGCGATCGCTGAAGGTTTTCATGCCAGCGCCTCCAGGAATCCGGTGAGCGGGCTGGTGGCCTGCGCCTGCGCGCTGCGCGCCCCCGGTCCGGCCTGACGGGCCAGCAAGCCGGCCTCGACCGCCATACGGAAAGCGTGGGCCATGGCCACGGGATCGTCGGCGACGGCAATAGCGGTATTGACCAGCACCGCGTCCGCGCCCATTTCCAGCGCCTGCGCCGCATGGCTTGGGACGCCGATGCCGGCGTCGACCACCACCGGCACCGTCGCCTGCTCGATAATAATCTCCAGCATGGCTTTGGTTTCCAGCCCCTGATTGGAGCCGATCGGCGCGCCCAGGGGCATCACCGCCGCGCAGCCAGCCTCTTCCAGCCGTTTACACAGCACCGGGTCGGCACCGCAGTAGGGCAGCACCACGAACCCTTCGCGGACCAGCAGCTCCGCCGCTTTCAGGGTTTCAATCGGGTCGGGCAGCAGCCAGCGGGCGTCCGGGTGGATCTCCAGTTTCAGCCAGTGGGTGCCCAAGGCTTCCCGTGCCAGGCGGGCGGCAAACACCGCCTCTTCCGCTGTCTTGGCGCCCGAGGTATTCGGCAGCAGGCTGACTCCCGCCGCCAGCAGCGGGGCGAGGATGGCGTCATTGTGCTGACGTAAATCGACGCGCTTCATCGCCAGGGTGACCAGCTGGCTGCCCGAGGCGCGAATCGCCTCAACCATCACCTCCGGGGCGGCGAATTTGCCGGTACCGGTGAAAAGATGGGATTCAAATGTTTTGTCTGCAATACGTAACATGTCAGCCTCCAGCGATAACCTGAAAAAGCAGGACTCGATCGCCTTCCTGCAAGAGATGATCTTCCCACCGGTCGCGCGGCAGAATGTGTTGATTGAGCGCCAGCGCGACGCCCGGCTGCAGCTGTTCGAGCTGGGTCAGCAGGGCGCTGACGCTGAGCTTGTCGGCGCACGCCAGCGGCTCGTCGTTAAACCAGATCTGCATGCCGCCCTCCGCAAATCGGGCAGCCCCGGGAACGCTGTAGCGCCAGGTTACGCCAGTTGCTGGTGCGGGCGTCGAACAGCCGCAGAGTGTTGCGCGGCGTCGTCATGCCGCTGAGCAGCTTAATGGCCTCCAGCGCCTGCAGCGTGCCCATCATGCCGACCACCGGGCCGACGATCCCCGCGGTGCGGCAGTTGCGCTGCGGTTCGTCGCTATCCGGCCACAGGCAGCGATAGCAGCCCTGCGTCCAGGGGGGGGTGAGCACCATCAGCTGACCGCCGAAGCCGACGGCGCTTGCGGTCACTAACGGGATGTCGAGGGCCACGCAGGCGGCATTGATCGCCTGGCGGGTGACCATGTTATCGGTACAGTCCAGCACCACGTCCGCTTTCTCCACCTCGGCGCGCAGCGCCTCGCCGCTTAATCGCTGCTGGAGCGCAACCAGTTTGATCTGCGGATTTAGCTGGCTGAGCCGCGTCTTTGCCGCCGCGGCTTTTGGCCGATCGATATCCGCGCTGGTGAACAGGATCTGCCGCTGCAGATTGCTGAGATGCACGGCGTCGTCATCGGCCAGGGTCAGCGTCCCGACGCCAGCCCCGGCCAGATAGAGCGCCGCCGGGGAGCCCAGCCCGCCAAGGCCGATAATCAGCACCCGGCTGGCTAACAGCTTCTGCTGCCCCTCGATGGCGATATCCTCCAGCAGCAGCTGACGGCTATAGCGCATAAAGTCGTGATCATTCATCGCCCGCTCCCGCCAGCGCCAGCAGCTGGTCGGTCGCTGCCCGCCAGTCCGCCGCCTGGGTGATGGCGCTGACCACTGCGATGCTGCCGACGCCGGTCGCCAGCACCGCCGGGGCCTTTTCAAGGCTAATTCCGCCGATCGCCACGGTGGGGTAATCCGCCAGGCGTTGGATATGTCTGGCAAGCTGCTCGAGCCCCTGCGGCGCGGAGGGCATCTGTTTGGTTTGCGTCGGGAAGACGTGACCCAGGGCGATGTAAGAGGGGCGCGCCGCCAGGGCGACATCAATCTCCATATCGTCATGGGTGGAGACGCCCAGACGTAGCCCGGCTTGGCGGATGGCGCTCAGATCGGTGGTTTCCAGATCTTCTTGTCCGAGATGCACGCCGTAGGCCTGGTGCTTGATCGCCAGTCGCCAGTAATCGTTAATGAACAGCCGGGCGTGATAGCGGCGGCCAAGGGCGATGGCGGCGATGACGTCATCCTCCACCTCGCTGTCGCGTCGGTCTTTGATGCGTAACTGAAGAGTACGTACCCCGGCTTTGAGCAGGCGCTCAATCCACGCCACGCTGTCCACTACCGGGTAGAGTCCGAGACGAAACGGGACGGGTGGAAAATCAGGCTGATACATCAGACTTCCTCCTGTTTCAGGTAGATTTCGCCGCCGCGGGCGCGGAAGTGATGCGACATATCGGCCATGCCGGCGTCGATGGCCTGTCTGGCGGCGTAATCGCGGACTTCCTGAGTGATCTTCATTGAGCAGAATTTCGGACCGCACATGGAGCAGAAGTGGGCAACTTTGCCGGATTCCTGCGGCAGGGTTTCATCGTGATAGGCCCGGGCGGTAAACGGATCCAGCGCGAGGTTAAACTGGTCTTCCCAGCGGAATTCAAAGCGCGCCTTCGACATGGCGTTATCGCGGATCTGCGCCCCGGGGTGACCTTTCGCCAGGTCGGCGGCGTGGGCGGCGATTTTGTAGGTAATCAACCCCTGCTTCACATCCTCTTTGTTGGGCAGGCCGAGATGCTCTTTTGGCGTGACATAGCACAGCATGGCGCAGCCGAACCAGCCGATCATCGCCGCGCCGATGCCGGAGGTGAAATGGTCGTAGCCCGGCGCAATGTCGGTGGTGAGCGGCCCGAGGGTGTAGAACGGCGCTTCGTGGCAGTGCTCCAGCTCCTCGGTCATATTGCGGCGGATCATCTGCATCGGCACGTGGCCGGGGCCCTCGATCATCACCTGCACGTCATACTCCCAGGCGATTTTCGTCAGCTCGCCGAGGGTGCGCAGCTCGGAGAACTGCGCTTCGTCGTTGGCATCCTGAATGGAGCCGGGGCGCAGGCCATCGCCCAGCGACAGCGACACGTCATAGGCGGCGCAGATTTCGCAGATTTCGCGGAAATGCTGGTAGAGAAAGTTTTCCTGATGGTGCGACAGGCACCATTTGGCCATGATTGAGCCGCCGCGCGAAACGATGCCGGTCAGACGCTTCGCGGTCATCGGGACGTAGCGCAGCAGTACGCCGGCGTGAATGGTGAAGTAGTCGACGCCCTGTTCGGCCTGTTCCAGCAGGGTATCGCGGAAGGCTTCCCAGGTGAGATTCTCGGCGATGCCGTTGACTTTCTCCAGCGCCTGGTAAATCGGTACGGTGCCGATCGGTACCGGACTGTTTCGCAGGATCCACTCGCGGGTTTCGTGGATATAGCGGCCGGTGGAGAGATCCATCACCGTATCGGCGCCCCAGCGGGTGGACCAGACCAGCTTCTCGACCTCTTCTTCGATGGAGGAGGTCACCGCCGAGTTGCCGATATTAGCATTCACTTTTACCAGGAAGTTGCGGCCGATAATCATCGGCTCAGACTCCGGGTGGTTGATATTGGCCGGGATGATGGCGCGCCCGGCGGCCACTTCATCACGGACGAACTCAGGGGTAATGTTTTCCGGCAGGCGGGCGCCGAAGCCTTCGCCGGCATGCTGCTGGCGCAGAACTTCGCTGCGAATACGTTCGCGGCCCATGTTTTCGCGAATGGCGATGAACTCCATCTCCGGGGTGACGATCCCCTGGCGGGCGTAGTGCAGTTGGGTAACACATTTGCCGGCAACGGCGCGTTTTGGCTTCAGCTGGCTATTGAAGCGCAGCTCATCAAGGCCGTCATCGGCCAGCCGCGCTTTGGTATAGGCCGAGCTGCGTTCGCTGAGCGGGGCGCAGTCATTGCGCGCGTCGATCCACGGCTGGCGCAGCCTGGCAAGCCCCTGGCGGACATTAATGCCAATATCCGGGTCGCCATAAGGTCCGGAGGTGTCATACACAGGGATCGGTTCGTTGGCTTCGTACTGTGGGTTATCGTTATCGCCGCCGACGAGGGTTGGGCTGAGCTGGATTTCACGCATTGGGACGCGGATATCCGCTTGTGAACCTTGAATGTAGATACGGCGCGAATTAGGGAAAGCAGCGCCTTCCAGCGTATCGATAAATCGCTGCGCGTGCTCGCGTAGCTCACGACGGGTCAGTTTGGTAGTAGACATAGCGCATTCCAGATGAAAAGGACATGGCTTGTCAGACGACGGATGGAGTAACAGATGCGATCGGCCCTGACGGACTGACGCGAACAGCAGTTTACTCTTGTTCCCTTCGCAGGTATTAGCCTGATCAGGTTCCGCGGATCCCGAATTAACGGTCTCAGCCTTTTCCACGTTAGCCTTCACATGGAAAATAAGCACTCCGACAAGATGACATCCCCTCCGGAGAGGGGGAATGAAGGTAAACTACTCGTTAATTGCGCACAACTCAAGCGGTCGGGGCAATATTATCGCGCACCTCATCGTTCAGATGATGGGCGACGGCGAGGGCGATCAGTTTATCTTCCAGGGCGAAACGCGCTTCCAGCGACTCGCCGATATCCGACAGCGCCTGCTGAAACTCAAGGTAGTTATCATGATCAATGGCGTTTTCGAGGCAGGTATCGTAGTAGTCCATCATCTGCTGGGTATTGGCTTCCAGCTGCGGGTAAAGCCGGGTGGCGGCTAAAAGTGGGGTATCGCCTTCCATTTCGCCAATAATGCGTTCATAAATACTAAAATGACCGGACGAGAGGTAATCCACCAGACTTTGGCAAAAGTCATCCAGCGCCTTTTCGTTTAGCCGCATAAACGACTCTTTGCCCGGTTTCAGGCCAACCAGATTGTAGTAAGCCACGAGCAGATGCTTACGCACTTGTAGCCAGCGATCGACCAGTTCATTACTACCGCCAACGCGCTCCGTCAGATTTTCCAGCTGGTTTAGCATGATTGACTCCGCTAGTTTTGATTTAAATCTGCTCACCAAAAATGTAAATATAATGTTAACAACATGCCAGTGAAGCAAAGGTAGTGCAATAGATATGGATCGTATTATTGAAAAATTAGATCGCGGCTGGTGGGTTGTCAGTCACGAACAAAAATTATGGTTGCCAGGTGGAGAATTACCACATGGCGAAGCGGTTAATTTCGATCTTGTCGGCCAGCATGCGCTGCATATCGGCGAATGGCAGGGCGATCCGGTGTGGATGGTGCGCCAGGATCGCCGCCATGACATGGGATCGTTACGCCAGGTGCTGGATCAGGATCCGGGACTCTTTCAGCTGGCGGGACGGGGGATCCAGCTCGCCGAATTTTATCGATCGCATAAATTTTGCGGCTACTGCGGTCACCCGATGCATGCCAGTAAAAGCGAATGGGCGATGCTGTGCAGCCACTGTCGTGAACGTTACTACCCGCAAATTGCCCCGTGCATTATCGTCGCTATCCGTCGCGACGATGCGATCCTGCTGGCGCAACATACCCGACATCGCAATGGGGTACACACCGTGCTGGCCGGGTTCGTCGAGGTCGGCGAAACCCTCGAGCAGGCCGTTGCCCGTGAGGTGATGGAGGAGAGCGGTATCCGGGTGAAAAATCTGCGCTACGTGACTTCTCAACCGTGGCCGTTCCCGCAGTCGCTGATGACTGCCTTTATGGCGGATTACGCGGAGGGCGATATCGTGGTGGATAAAAAAGAGTTACTCAGCGCGGACTGGTACCGCTATGACGATCTGCCGCTTCTGCCGCCGCCGGGGACGGTGGCGCGCCGGCTTATCGAAGATACCGTCGCGATGTGTCGGGCAGAGTTCGAGTGACATGTTACACTGGGCGTATCAACGCTAAAGGAATGTAAAAATGACCGAATTGAAGAACGATCGTTACCTGCGCGCGCTGCTGCGTCAGCCGGTTGATGTCACCCCGGTGTGGATGATGCGCCAGGCGGGCCGCTATTTACCGGAGTACAAAGCCACCCGTGCGCAAGCGGGCGACTTTATGTCGCTGTGTAAAAATGCCGAGCTGGCCTGCGAAGTGACGCTCCAGCCGCTGCGTCGTTACCCGCTGGACGCGGCGATCCTCTTTTCGGACATCCTGACCATCCCGGACGCCATGGGGCTGGGGCTGTACTTTGAGGCAGGCGAAGGCCCGCGCTTCACCTCGCCGGTGAAAAGCAAAGCCGACGTCGACAAGCTGCCAGTCCCGGATCCCGAGCAGGAACTGGGCTACGTGATGAATGCCGTGCGCACCATTCGCCGCGAACTGAAAGGCGAAGTGCCGCTGATCGGTTTTTCCGGTAGCCCATGGACGCTGGCGACCTACATGGTGGAAGGCGGCAGCAGCAAGGCTTTCACCGTCATCAAAAAGATGATGTACGCCGACCCGCAGGCGCTGCACGCGCTGCTGGATAAGCTGGCGAAGAGCGTCACCCTGTATCTCAACGCGCAGATCAAAGCCGGCGCGCAGTCGGTGATGATTTTTGACACCTGGGGCGGGGTGCTGACCGGCCGCGACTACCAGCAGTTCTCCCTCTACTACATGCATAAAATCGTCGATGGCCTGCTGCGGGAAAACGAAGGCCGCCGCGTGCCGGTGACGCTGTTCACCAAAGGCGGCGGTCAGTGGCTGGAAGCGATGGCGGAGACCGGCTGTGACGCGCTGGGTCTCGACTGGACCACCGATATTGCCGATGCCCGTCGTCGCGTGGGCAACAAAGTCGCGCTGCAGGGCAATATGGATCCGTCCATGCTCTATGCGCCCGCCGCGCGTATTGAAGAAGAAGTCGCGACCATCCTCGCCGGCTTTGGTCAGGGGGAAGGCCACGTCTTTAACCTCGGCCACGGCATCCATCAGGACGTTGATCCTGAGCATGCGGGCGTCTTTGTTGAAGCGGTGCATCGTCTTTCCGCACCCTATCACCAGTAGGAGATCAGCCATATGGATTTAGCCGCACTCCGTATCCAACAGCAACAGTTAGCCGCGTCGGTAGAGCGGGCGGATCGACTGGATCGCGACCCGCCAGTATTGATCGGCGGTGCGGATGTCGGGTTTGAGCAGGAAGGGGAGGTCACCCGAGCTGCGATGGTGCTGCTGACCTGGCCTGAACTGGAGCTGGTGGAGTATCAGGTGGCGCGCGTCGCCACCTCCATGCCCTATATTCCCGGCTTTCTCTCGTTTCGCGAAACGCCTGCGCTGCTGGCGGCGTGGGAGCAGCTTTCGCAAAAACCGGACCTGTTGTTTGTTGACGGGCACGGTATTTCCCATCCCCGGCGGCTGGGCGTCGCCAGCCATTTTGGCCTGATGATCGACGTGCCGACCATCGGGGTGGCGAAAAAACGGCTGTGTGGAAAAATCGGCGAACTGGGTGATGCCCCCGGCGCGCTGGCCCCGCTGATGGATAAAAATGAACAACTGGCCTGGGTCTGGCGCAGTAAAGTCCGCTGCAACCCGCTGTTTATTAGCACCGGCCACCGGGTGGGCATGGACAGCGCCTTAATGTGGGTCGAACGCTGCATGCGAGGCTATCGTCTGCCCGAGCCGACGCGCTGGGCTGATGCGGTGGCGTCCCGTCGTCCGTCATTTGTGCGTTGGCAAGCAAATCACAGCTGATTCAGGTACACTGCGCCTAATTTCTGACTTCGAGAATTCATCATGTTACAAAACCCGATTCACCTGCGCCTGGAGAAGCTGGAAAGCTGGCAGCATGTCACTTTTATGGCCTGCCTGTGCGAGCGTATGTACCCCAACTACGCGATGTTCTGCAAGCAAACCGAGTTTGGCGACGGCCAGCTGTACCGTCGTATCCTGGATCTGATCTGGGAAACGCTGACGGTCAAAGATGCGAAGGTGAATTTCGACAGTCAGCTGGAGAAACTGGAAGAGGCAATCCCGGCGGCAGATGATTTCGACCTGTACGGTGTTTATCCGGCCATAGACGCCTGCGTGGCGTTGAGCGAACTGATCCATTCCCGTCTGAGCGGCGAAACGCTCGAACACGCGATCGAGGTGAGCAAAACCTCCATCACCACCGTGGCGATGCTGGAAATGACCCAGGAAGGCCACGAAATGACCGACGAAGAGCTGAAAGCGAACCCGGCGGTAGAGCAGGAATGGGACATTCAGTGGGAAATTTTCCGCCTGCTGGCCGACTGCGAAGAGCGTGACCTTGAGCTGATAAAAGGCCTGCGCGCGGACCTGCGTGAGGCCGGCGAGAGCAATATTGGTATAAATTTTCAGCAGTGAGACCAGAAAACGTGATTTACCGCCTGAATTGTAGCGTCTGAAGGCTTCCATTCCGCCCCCCGTCTGGTCTACATTTGGAGGGCGAAAAAAAGTGGCTATCGGTGCGTGTATGCAGGAGGGTGCTTTTTTGGCATTTCCGTCGCACTCGATGCTTAGCAAGCGATAAACACATTGTAAGGATAACTTATGAACAAGACTCAACTGATTGATGTAATTGCGGACAAAGCTGACCTGTCCAAAGCACAGGCTAAAGCTGCCCTGGAATCTACCCTGGCTGCAATTACTGAGTCTCTGAAAGAAGGTGATGCTGTTCAACTGGTTGGTTTCGGTACCTTCAAAGTGAACCACCGCGCTGAGCGTACTGGCCGCAACCCGCAGACCGGTAAAGAGATCAAAATCGCTGCAGCTAACGTGCCGGCATTTGTTTCTGGCAAAGCACTGAAAGACGCAGTTAAGTAAGACCGCGTGGCAGTGAACAGTTTTATCGAAGGGGCTATTAAGCCCCTTTTGTCTGTCTGGCGCCGGCCTCTGGCGCTGGCGGGCATCCTGTTGCTAACTGCCTGCAGCCATAACGCGTCGCTACCACCGTTTACCGCCAGCGGTTATGCGGACAACCAGGGGGCGATGCGTATCTGGCGTAAAGATTCTGGCGATGAAGTCCATCTTCTCGCCGCCTTCAGCCCGTGGCGTCACGGGGACACCTCGACCAGCGAATATCGCTGGCAGGGCGATCAGCTGACGCTTATTGAACTCAATGTCTACGGCAAGCCGCCGGAACATATTCGCGCCCGCTTCGACGCGCAGGGCGATCTGAGCTTTATGCAGCGGGAAGTTGACGGGCAGAAGCAGCAGCTCTCCAGCGACCAGGTCGCGCTGTACCGTTATCGCGCCGAGCAGATCCGCCAGACCAGCGACGCCCTCCGTCAGGGTCGTGTCGTCCTGCGTCAGGGGCGCTGGAACGCCGCCGCGCATACCGTCCTGACCTGCGAAGGGCAGACGATGACGCCCGACCTCGATAGTCGGGCGCTGGCGCACATTGAACGCCGCCAGAGCCACGCTTCCGCCGCGGTGAGCATTGCCTGGCTTGAGGCGCCGGAAGGCTCTCAACTGCTGCTGGTGGCCAATGAAAACTTCTGCACCTGGCAGCCGACGGAAAAAAGCTTCTAACCTTTACCAGTGATTCATGCCCATATGACCGCCGCCGCTACCGCGACAGCCGCCATATCCCATACCTGCGCCGCGGGGAACGCCCGCCTCAGCCAGGGCGACATCAAACTTCACCCGCTGCTGATCCAGCTTCTGGCGTAAGCCTTCCATCTCCTGAGCGACAGCTTCAATCTTTCCACTGTCCGGCTTTTGCGTCGTGAGCAGCGCATTGTACTCATAGCGTTTGGACTGCAGCTGCTGGCGAAGGGCGCTGGTTTGCGCATAGTAGTCGTTATGCAGCTTTTGCGCGGTAGCCTGCTGCTCCTGGGTCAGCTGGCTGTAGCCCTGGTTGCCCATCCCGTTATTGTTGCCCCAGTGGTGGTTGGCCCAGGCCGCGTTGCTGCCGAAGGTCAGCGCGGCAAGGGTGACGAGGGCGAGAGGTAAGTTACGGTTCCGTTTCATGGCATTTTCTCCTGTGTGGTTTCTCCCGGTATTGCATCTTCCATGCCAGCCTGAAAAAGCCCGTCCGAACAGGTCTGCCGAGGCCGTGGCAGAGAAGGCGAGTAAAAATGACCCGTTCTGCCCGGGACCGGCGAGTCATTTTTACTCGCTAAAGCGCAGGCGATATGTTTGAGAGCAGGTTTGGCCGTGCGGAAACATGGCATGATTTCTGCTGAAAGATCCTGCTGATAGCGAAAAGGAGATGACAAGGACTCGCCGATGAAGATCAAACCTTTTTCCCGGGACGCTGCCGCTGGCGCGCTGAGCTGGCTGCTGACCGGTACGGTGGTGCTGCTGGTGGTGCTGTTCTCCGCGATGATCGTCCGCGATCACGGTCGTGAGACGACCGCCGCCCGACAAACTATTGAGGAGAAGGGGAGCGTACTGATCCGCGCGCTGGAGTCCGGCACGCGCGTCGGCATGGGAATGCGGATGCATCACGCGCAGCTGCAGGCCCTGCTGGAAGAGATGGCCTGGCAGCCGGGCGTCCTGTGGTTCGCGGTGACTGATAACAATGGCACCATCATCGCTCACAGCGATCCGCAGCAGGTGGGCCAAACGCTCTACCGCCCCGCGCAGATGCGTGCGCTGGCGGTTGGCGAACAGGCGCGCTGGCGGCGGCTTAGCGAGCCGCAGCCGGCCATGGAGGTCTATCGCCAGTTTCGCCCGCTCAATCCGGCCCGCGGCCACCATAGGGGCATGATGAATCGCGGCGACAGCGCCCTGGCTCAAGCCACCGTCCCGCAGGTGATTTTTATCGCCTTTGATAGCAGTGAGCTGGATGCCGCGCAGGCCCGCGGGCAGCGGAATATGGTCATCATGCTGGGCGCCGCCGCGCTGGTGACAGCGGCAACGATCCTCGCCCAGTTCTGGTTCCGCCGCTATCGTCGCTCGCGGAAACAACTGCTGGAGGCGATGGCCCGCAAAGAGAAACTGGTGGCGCTTGGCCATCTGGCGGCGGGCGTGGCGCATGAGATCCGCAATCCACTCTCGTCGATTAAAGGGCTGGCGAAATATTTTGCCGAGCGCACGCCGCCGGGCGGCGAGTCGCATCAGTTAGCGCGGGTGATGGCCAAAGAGGCCGACCGCCTGAACCGGGTGGTCAGCGAACTGCTGGAGCTGGTCCGGCCCGCGCATTTAAATTATCAGCCGGTGGATATCAACGCGCTTATCCACCACTCATTACAGCTGGTCAGCCAGGATGCGCAGAGTCGCGGGATCGCGCTGCAATTCACTCCGCGCCCGGAGTTCTCCACGATCAACGCCGATGCCGACCGCCTGAACCAGGTGCTGTTGAACCTGTACCTGAACGCGATGCAGGCGATTGGCCGTGACGGCGTCATTCGCGTATCGGCAAGCGAAGCTGACCGTCAGCGGATGAAAATCGTCGTCGCAGATAGCGGTAAAGGGATGACTGCCGAAGAGCTGCAGGCCATCTTCACCCCCTATTTCACCACCAAAGCGGACGGCACCGGGCTGGGGCTGGCGGTGGTGCAGAATATTATCGAACAACATGGCGGGACGATCCGCGCCGAAAGTCAGCCGGGGGCTGGAGCGATATTTACGCTTTGGCTACCGATTGATGCTCAACGGAGGGAAGATGAGCAGCGATAAGGTACAGATTCTGGTTGTCGATGATGACATCAGCCACTGCACGATCCTGCAGGCGCTGCTGCGCGGCTGGGGCTATCAGGTGGTATTAGCCCACAACGGCCTGCAGGCGCTGGAGCTGATCCATCAGCAGGTCTTCGACCTGGTGCTGTGCGATATTCGCATGGCGGAGATGGACGGTATCGCGACGTTAAAAGAGATTAAAGCCTATAACCCGGCGATCCCGGTGCTGATCATGACGGCGTTCTCCAGCGTCGATACGGCGGTGGAGGCCATCAAGTCCGGGGCGCTGGATTATCTGATTAAACCGCTGGATTTTGACACGTTACAGCAGACGTTAGTCCAGGCGCTGGCACACATCCGGCATAGCGAGGGCGAACACCCCGCCGCAGCGAGTTCACGCTGGGGCATGATAGGCGACAGCCCGGCGATGCAGGCGCTTCTTAATAATATTACGCTGGTAGCCCCTTCGGATGCGACGGTACTGATCTATGGAGAGTCGGGAACCGGTAAGGAACTGGTGGCGCGCGCCATCCACGCCTGCAGCGGGCGCGGTGATAAGCCGCTGGTGACGCTCAACTGCGCGGCGCTGAATGAGTCGCTACTGGAGTCGGAACTCTTCGGGCATGAAAAAGGGGCGTTTACCGGCGCGGATAGGCGACGTGAAGGGCGCTTTGTCGAAGCGGATGGCGGCACGCTGTTCCTCGATGAAATTGGCGATATCTCGCCATTGATGCAGGTCCGGCTGCTGCGGGCGATTCAGGAGCGGGAGGTGCAGCGGGTCGGCAGCAACCAGACGCTTGCCGTTGATGTGCGGCTGATCGCCGCCACCCACCGCAACCTCGCGGAAGAGGTAAGCGCCGGGCGTTTTCGCCAGGATCTCTATTACCGCCTGAACGTCGTGACTATTGAGATGCCGCCTCTGCGCCGGCGCCGGGAAGATATTCCGCCGCTGGCGCAGCACTTTCTCAAACGCTATGCCGAACGCAATCGTAAGGCGGTAAAGGGGTTCACGCCACAGGCGATGGATCTGCTGATCCACTACTCCTGGCCGGGCAACATTCGCGAGCTGGAAAACGCGGTGGAGCGGGCGGTGGTGCTACTGACCGGGGACTATATCTCCGGGCGGGAATTGCCGCTGGCGATCGCGGGTACGCCGCTGCCGTCAGGCGGGAGCGAGGAGGGGCTGATTCAGCCGCTAGTGGAAGTCGAAAAAGAGGTGATTCTGGCGGCGCTGGAAAAAACGGGCGGCAACAAAACCGAAGCCGCCCGTCAGTTAGGCATTACGCGGAAAACGCTGTTGGCGAAACTTAGCCGTTAGCCTTTTCGCGCTCAATGGCGCGCCAGCCGATATCGTTTCGGCTAAAGCTGCCATCCCAGCGAATATCGGTCAGCAGCTGATAGGCGCGCTGCTGCGCCTGCGCTACGGTATCGCCCAGGGCGGTGACGCACAGTACGCGCCCGCCGTTGGTGACCACGCGCTGGTCGTCAGACAGTTTCGTGCCGGCGTGGAAGACTTTACCGTCTGCCGCTTCCTGCTGCGGTAGGCCATGGATCTCATCGCCCGTGTTGTAGTTGCCCGGATAGCCGCCGGCGGCAACCACTACCCCCAGCGATGCGCGGTCATCCCACTCGGAGGTTTTCTCATCCAGCTTGCCGGCGCAGGCGGCGAGGCACAGCTCTACCAGGTCAGATTTCATGCGCAGCATGATCGGCTGGGTTTCCGGATCGCCAAAGCGGCAGTTGAACTCAATGACCTTTGGGTTGCCCTGCTTGTCGATCATCAGACCGGCATACAGGAAACCGGTATAGGTGTTGCCTTCCGCGGCCATGCCCTTCACGGTTGGCCAGATAATCCGCTCCATGGTGCGCTGATGGACTTCATCAGTCACGACCGGCGCCGGAGAATAAGCGCCCATCCCACCGGTGTTCGGGCCGGTATCGCCGTTGCCGACGCGTTTGTGATCCTGGCTGGTGGCCATCGGCAGGACGTGCTCGCCGTCGACCATCACAATGAAGCTGGCCTCTTCGCCATCGAGGAACTCTTCAATGACGATGCGGTGTCCGGCGTCGCCAAAGGCGTTACCGGCCAGCATGTCTTTGACCGCCGCTTCGGCTTCCTCAAGGGTCATCGCCACGATAACGCCTTTACCCGCCGCCAGACCGTCGGCTTTGATGACGATCGGCGCGCCTTTCTCGCGCAGGTAAGCCAGCGCTGGCTCAACTTCGGTGAAGTTCTGATATTCCGCTGTCGGGATATGATGACGCGCGAGGAAATCTTTGGTGAAGGCTTTCGAGCCTTCCAGCTGCGCCGCGCCTTCGGTTGGCCCAAAGATGGCGAGCCCGGCGGCACGGAACGCGTCGACCACGCCAATCACCAACGGTGCTTCCGGGCCAACGATGGTCAGGTCGATATTTTCATCCTGAGCGAAGCGCAGCAGCGCCGAAATATCGGTGACGCCGATGGCGACGTTTTGCAGCGACGGCTCCAGCGCGGTACCTGCGTTGCCCGGTGCGACGTAGACGGTATCAACCAGCGGCGATTGGGCCGCTTTCCAGGCCAGGGCGTGTTCACGCCCGCCGTTGCCGATTACTAATACTTTCATCTGCAGCTCCATGAATTAATGGCGGAAGTGGCGCATATCGGTGAAGATCATGGCGATGCCGTGTTCGTCAGCGGCGGCAATCACTTCGTCGTCGCGGATAGAGCCGCCCGGCTGGATAACGCAGGTGATGCCGACCGCAGCTGCGGCGTCAATCCCGTCGCGGAACGGGAAGAAGGCATCGGAGGCCATGGCGGAGCCTTTCACTTCCAGACCTTCGTCACCGGCTTTAATCCCGGCAATTTTCGCCGAGTAGACGCGGCTCATCTGGCCGGCGCCTATGCCGATGGTCATATTGTCTTTGGCATACACGATGGCGTTGGATTTGACGAATTTCGCCACTTTCCAGCAGAACAGCGCATCGCGCAGCTCTTGCTCGCTCGGCTGACGTTTACTGACCACGCGCAGTTCGCCTGCGGTGACCATACCGAGATCGCGGTCCTGAACCAGCAGGCCGCCGTTGACACGTTTGAAATCGAGACCGGCAACGCGCGCTTCCCACTGACCGCAGGTCAGTACGCGGACGTTCTGCTTCGCGGCAGTGATTTTCAGCGCTTCTTCGCTGGCGGACGGGGCGATGATCACCTCGACAAACTGGCGAGAGATGATCGCCTGCGCGGTGTCGGCATCCAGCTCGCGGTTGAAGGCGATGATGCCGCCGAATGCGGAGGTCGGGTCGGTTTTGTATGCGCGATCGTAGGCGTCAAGGATCGAGTCGCTGACGGCAACGCCGCACGGGTTAGCGTGCTTAACGATCACGCAGGCCGGTTCGTTGAACTCTTTCACGCACTCCAGCGCCGCATCGGTATCGGCAATATTGTTATAGGAGAGCGCTTTACCCTGCAGCTGGGTAGCGGTTGCCACGGAAGCTTCTTTGACATTCTCTTCTATATAGAAGGCAGCCTGCTGGTGGCTGTTTTCGCCGTAGCGCATATCCTGCTTCTTAATGAAGTTCAGATTCAGGGTGCGTGGGAAGCGGCCAGCGGCTTCTTTGCTTTCGCCGTGATAGGCCGGAACCATGCTGCCGAAGTAGTTGGCGATCATGCTGTCGTACGCGGCGGTGTGTTCGAAGGCTTTAATGGCGAGGTCGAAGCGGGTGTCCAGCGTCAGGGAGCCTTCGTTGGCGTCCATTTCATTAATGATGGCGGTGTAGTCGCTGCTCTTCACCACGATGGCGACATCTTTGTGGTTCTTCGCCGCGGAGCGGACCATGGTTGGGCCGCCGATATCGATGTTTTCCACCGCGTCTTCCAGCGAGCAGCCTTCACGAGCGACGGTTTGGGCAAACGGATAGAGGTTAACGACCACCATATCGATAGGCGCGATACCGTGCTGCTGCATGATGCCATCATCCTGACCGCGACGACCGAGGATGCCGCCGTGTACTTTCGGATGCAGGGTCTTCACGCGTCCATCCATCATTTCCGGGAAACCGGTGTAGTCAGAGACTTCGGTTACCGGCAGGCCTTTATCTGCCAGCAGGCGGGCGGTGCCGCCGGTGGACAGCAGCTCGACACCACGAGCGGAAAGCGCCTGCGCGAATTCGACGATACCGGCCTTGTCAGAAACACTGAGCAGAGCGCGGCGGACTGGACGACGTTGTTGCATGGTATTAAATCCCCAGGATTTGAACATTACAGAGAGCGTTAGGTGAATTTTTGCCTAAAAACTCACCTAACGCACCCAACCGGGCATCCGTGTCATAGCGCGGCATTGTAACGAAAACGTTTGCGCAACGCTCGCGAATTTTTATCTTTCTCTTTAGGCCGATGGTTCTCCTTCTATATAGCTGCCGATCCGCGGGGCGTTCGGTCATGTTTTGACGCTCTCCTGTGGATAATTCTGTGTGTAAAGAGGTATAAAGCGGGGTTTTGCTGGGGAATGCAGCAGTCAGTCATTTTTCTGCCATTTTTCTATTGCGGGCGCTCGAGAACTCCCTATAATGCGCCTCCATCGACACGGCGGATGTGAATCACTTCACACAAACAGCCGGTTCGGTTGAAGAGAAAA
>NZ_JAKKOM010000043.1:0-31756 GCF_021739525.1 Klebsiella sp. 2019SCSN059
GTTCAGTAGAGATCCACGAAAAAGTCATCGGGACGTTTATTGAAAAACACATGTTCTACTAATTGGAAGCATCACCCGTTTTGTTATATGTTTTCCTGTCCACTGAAAATCATACGACATCATCCTGATGTGCTAGCACTATAAGAAAGTTCTTAAGCGCGTCGTCAGTCTCATTCCTCTCATTTATCTCAGAAAATGAGAAAAATTAACACTTGCGAGTTATTCACACCCCGCGCAGCGGCCAGATCGCGCTTTCGATCAGGAAATAAACGCCAGTCCTTTGCCAAAGATCGCTCGTACGGGCAGGTGGATCCCTTGCTGGCGCGCCTTATGGCGCAGGCGGCTAATCACCACGTCGATGCGGTGCAGGTCAGGCTCGCTGTCGTGGGAAAACAGGCAGGCATGGAGATCCAGCTTGCTGCACACCTCGTTGCGATTGCGCATTAACAGCTCCACCAGACGGTACTCCTGCTGGGTTAACTCCAGCGTCCGGGCATCGGGAGAAATCAGTTTATCCTCATGCAGACGCCACAGTCCGGTGGCGGCGGATGACGCGGTGCCGGGCGCCTCCGACGGAAGGGCGGCGGGTCGATCCTGCTGCAGGCGGGCGCCAAGGGCGGTGAGGGTCTCCGCAAGGTGGGCGAAATTAACCGGCTTGATCAGGTAAGCATCGGCCCCAAGGCTGAGCGCCTGCAGTTTATCCTGCTGCTGGCCGCGGGCGCTGACCACCACCAGACCGTAGTGCCCCAGCTCATGCAGGTAGCTCAGCACGCTGAAGCCATCTTCCCCGGGAAGGCCGATATCAATCAGCACGATGTCCACCGGATGGCTGTGCAGTTGTCGCCAGAAGGCTTCGGCGCTGCGCGAGCCCCACACCTCGAAGCCGCGATAGCCCAGCCAGGCCAGCAGTTCATCCAGCAGATCGGCGTTATCTTCAATTATCGCCAGCCGTAAAGCCATACGTCGTTCTCCTCTTAAGCAACCGTGGGGAGGGTGAGAATAAAGGTGCAGCCGTCCGGGCCATGCTCGGCCAGCCACAGTTTGCCATCATGAGCCTGCATGATCTGACGTGCAACATACAGTCCGAGACCGGTGCCGCCCGGCACCGGCGACGTGTGCTCGCCGCGGCGGTAGCGCTCAAAGATCAGTTCCGCTTGCCCGTCGGGCAGGCCCGGGCCGTGGTCGCGAATGCGCAGCTCGGTATGCCCGGCTTCGGAGCGGATATCGATGGCGATTTCACCGGGGGGCGAATACTTCACCGCGTTATCCAGCAGATTGGCGATGGCGATGCACAGCAGGCCGGCATCGGCCTGCAGCTGCGGGCTTTCCACCGCGCCGTGATGGCGGATGTTCAGGTAATGGTCGTGGGACATGGCCACCACCGAGGCGGCCATGTTGAGCACCGACAGCAGGGCGGTCTGCTGGCGATCGACGTGCAGGTCGTGTGAGGCGAGCCGGGCGTCGGCAAGGCAGTTATCGGTGAGCTGCACCAGACGGGTGGCGGCGCGCCCGATGCGATCGAAGCGCGCCTCCTGGCTGGCCGAGGCGGCCGAGAGGCGGAGATTTTCCAGCGCTGCCTGGATCACCGCCAGCGGCGTGCGGAATTCGTGCGCTACCATGCCCATAAACTGTCGCTGATGGAAGCTGGCTTCACGCTCAATCTGCAACTCACGCGCCAGGCGCTGCTTCTGCTCAAGCTGGCGGTTTTCAGCGCGCACCCGCAGGATGGCAATGATCAGCACCGTAATGATGTGGACGATCAGCGCATACTGCCAGAGGGAATAGATCGCCATATGGAACGGGATTATCCCGTGGATAGACAACTGAACCAGCACCGCGGCGGCGACGTAGAACGGCGGCAGCAGACCCAGCAGCAGAGTGTTACGGTCGATGGCTTTTTTGCGCCACAGCCACCAGGAGGTGAACAGCAGCACCGGGGTGATAATGATGAAGATCACCCCTTCAATCTGCATCGCGAAGCCGTAAAACCCGAGCGGAATACTGACCTGCAGCACCAGGTTGAGGACCACTGCGGCGATCAGCTGCTGATGAAGCCGCGGCATATTCTTCTTCAAATCAAAAATCTCGCTGTGCAGCCAGAGGGCGGTGGCATAGCTGAACAGGGAGAGGCTGCTGATCATGAAGTCCTGGAACGGCAGCGCCGCGTGGCCGAAAAACCACTCCGGGAAGCCGTGCAGGGCAGCCACCAGCGGATAATTGAGCGAGAAAAGACAGATGCCCCACAGCAGACGCCGGCGCAGGGCCAGCGCCACGCCGCTGGCGACGACGGCCAGGCCGAAATAGAAGCTCCAGAAGGCGGTATCGATGGTGGCGGCCTGTACGAACTCCTCGGGGGAAGAGAGGGTCGCCAGCAGGATCAGGGTGCTGCTGCTCTGGAGATGGAAAACCACCTCGTATCCCGCAGGTCCCGGGGGCGGCGGAAAAATCAGTACGCTTTCGCGATAGTCGATATCGCTCTCCCTGGCCGGAGCATGGTCGCCGAACGTCTTGCGAATCCAGGGCGTAGCGCTGCCGGCCGGGCGGTAGAAGACCGTCAGGTTATCGACAAAGGATGGGCCAACCTGCAGCCAGCGCGGCTGGCCGGCGAAGTAAGAGGCCGGTAGGGTGGCCTTGAGCCGCCAGGCTTTGCGCGAGTAGCCAAAGGAGGGGATTTTGCGCAGCGGCTGCAGATCGCTCTCCGGCAGCGAGGCGAAGGTATCCACCGTCATCTGGCCGCCGGCGTCGACGAACCAGTAGAGGGGAATATCGATCCCCAGCTGGCGGGATTCAGCATGAGCCGGCGCCATCGTCTGGAGATAGCTAAATACGCCGCAGCAGACTAAAAAAAGGCACCTGAACCAGGCTACCGGCTTAGCCGTAGCAAAAATAGCGCACACGCGATCCAATCACGCCCCCTTGCGGCATTGATAACGATATTTTAAATAGCGCGACAGTGAATAACCGGCAGCGTAAATCCGCCGGTATCCCGGGGAAAAGTGCAGAGGTTTAGACGCGAAAACATTTTGCTGACCCGACAGAGAATATTCCAGCTTTATTTCAGTTCGTCATTTCTCTTTGTCATGACGGGCCGGAACCCTCGCGCCAGCGGCGCGGGCGGCCGGGTTTGCGTCATAGGGTATATCACGAATGGAAGAGGACGGGAGAGAGCATTTTGTGATAACAGGCGCCCGGACGGGCTGAGGATATCTCTTTTTAGCCGCCGATATGTCCGCTACCGCCAGCAGAATTATTTACCGCTGTCCGTACCAGGCGCTAAGCCGCCGCATATTAATAAATGATAATGTTCGATGACAGGGCGGCCGAAAGTCCGGCCGCCCGCAGCGGGGTTAGCTAAAGACCACCTGCGCCCAGCGGGCCAGACCGGCGGTGACCGAGCCAAAATCATCGCCACCGGCAACAGGAATGCCCGGCAGATGGGCCGCCAGCGCTTTCTTAATCAGCGGGGAGCGGGCGCTGCCGCCGGTCAGATAGATGACGTCCGGCGTTTCGCTGCTGCTGTCCAGCGCGAGCTGAACCTGCTCCATGATGCGCGCCAGCGGCTGATTCAGCGCGGCTTCCAGACCCTGCTGGCTGATGGCCGTCGCCAGGTCGGCGCTGATAAACGGCAGTCCGGCGGTGACGCTATCCTGCGCGGAGAGGGCAATCTTGCTCTCTTCGGCGCCGCGAACCAGGCGATAGCCGAGGCGCTGGCGCCACACCTTGGTCAGCAGCGCGACCTTCTCGCCATCGCGGGCATCGCGGACTAAATCGTTCAGCAGCCTGCCGTTGGCGCTGCTGTAGAAATCCGTTTGCGCCGGGACGTCGTTAATCGCCACCGCGTTCCACCACGGCAGAACCGGCAGGGCAATCCCCTTTTCGGTTTCGCCGCCCATGCCGAGCAGCGGCATCAGGCATTTAAAGGCGAGCGCGATATCAAGATCGTTCCCGCCGACGCGACAGCCGCTGTGTCCCAGCAGGCTTTGCTGGCGATCGGCCTTCTGACGCCACTCCGGGCCCATCAGCAGCAGCGAACAGTCGGTCGTACCGCCGCCGATATCGACAACCAGCACGCGTTTTTCCGCGCTGAGCGTGGCTTCGAAATCCAGCCCCGCAGCCACCGGCTCAAACTGAAACACCACGTCGCGGAACCCGGCACGCTGCGCCGCGCGTTCGAGGATCCCCTGCGCCTGGGCGTTAGCCTCATCGCCGCCGAGGCCCTGAAAGTTAATCGGCCGCCCGATGACCGCCTGGTCGATGGTTTCCTCCAGCTGGGTTTGCGCCTGCTGCTTAATATGGACCATCATGGCGCAGACCAGATCTTCAAACAGCGCGACCTGCTGCGGCTTCAGGCCGCTGGCGCCGAGGAAGGATTTCGGCGATTTGACGAAGTACACTTCCTCCGGGTCATCGACGTACTGATGCAGGGAGGCAAGGCCAAACTGCACGCTGTTGTCGAGAACCTCGATATCTTCCTCGCGGTTAAAGTTCATCGCGCGGCGCAGCAGCGCCTGATTTTCATCACCGTTGGTCGGGACGCTATGATGCCGGTAGAGCCACTCGCTGACCGCTTCGCGGGTCGGCGCAGAGAGCATTGAAGGCAGCAGCTTGCTGCCGTTTTCCAGCGTTAACAGCTGCGGAGTATTATCGCGCATTACGGCAACCGAACAGTTGGCGGTTCCGTAGTCAAAACCAATAAACATGACCTGAAAATCCCCATGCCAGTGAAGAAGGGGGGCGACTTTAGCGGATTGCTGCCACGGCGACAACTGGAATTTAAAAGCAAGGTACGGCATCCGCGGAGCGGCTATCATTGAGGCAATTCATCGGGAGAAATTATGACGCTATTACCCTGGCACCCGCCCTACGATGGGGAGTGGATACTCGGTTTTCTCGGCGCCCGCGCGGTTCAGGGAATCGAAACCTTTAGCGAAGGGCGCTATACCCGCAGCTTCTCTCTGGCAGGGCACCGCGGGCTGATAACAATCGCGCCGGACGCCATCGCGCAGGGGCTGCGGGTGACGCTATCCGAGGGGCTGCTGCCGGTCGCGGATGAGTGTCTGCGGCGCATGGCGCGCATGTTTGACCTCGCCTGCGACCCGCAGCAGATTGTGCACGCGCTGGGCCCGCTGGCGCTGGCGCGGCCGGGTCTGCGCTTACCCGGTTGCCTCGATGCCTTCGAGCAGGCGGTTCGGGCGGTGCTGGGGCAGCTGGTTAGCGTGGCGATGGCGGCCAGGCTGACGGCGAAGGTGGCGGCAGCCTTCGGCGAGCCGCTGGCCCAGGCGCCGGGATATTTTCTTTTTCCGTCGCCGCAGCGGCTGGCGCAGGCCGATCCGCAGGCGCTGAAGGCGCTGGGCATGCCTCTGCGGCGCGCCGAGGCGCTGGTTCACCTGGCGCAGGCTGCCATCAGCGGCGACCTGCCGCTGGCGGCGCCGCCCGATATCGCGGCGGGGATGAAGCAGCTGCAAACTCTGCCGGGCATTGGCCGCTGGACCGCGAGCTACTTCGCCCTGCGCGGCTGGCAGGCGAAGGATATTTTCCTCGCGGATGATTACCTGATTAAGCAGCGCTTCCCCACCATACGCCGGCGGGGATTGCGCGTTACGCCAGCCGCTGGCAGCCGTGGCGTTCCTATGCGCTGCTGCACATCTGGTACACCGAAGGGTGGAGCCCGGCGGCGGAATAGCCTAACGGGGCGCATAGCGCTGGTATCGCCGCGCTGAAGCCCCTATAATTGCCGCGTTTGACGCTAAAACGTCACCCTTCCTGTACATAAAATCATCCGAGATACGTCAAGGCGACGGGGAAGTGAATCCCCGGAAGCTGGCTAAAGTCAGCGACCGGAGCGCACGACGCAGCTAACGCCGGGCAGTTTGCAGGATGATGTGTATATACATCCAGGTTAATCAGGTCGCAAAAAGTTATGACTGATACGTCTCATCAGTGCGTCATTATAGGTATTGCCGGCGCATCGGCTTCGGGAAAAAGTCTTATTGCCAGCACGCTTTATCGCGAATTACGCGAGCAGGTTGGCGACGAGCATATCGGCGTTATTCCGGAAGACAGCTACTACAAAGATCAAGGTCATTTGTCGATGGAAGAGCGGGTTAAAACGAACTATGACCATCCCAGCTCGATGGACCATAGTCTGCTGTTCCAGCACCTGCAGATGCTGAAAAGCGGCCAGCCGATTGAACTACCGGTTTACAGCTACGTTGAGCACACGCGTATGCCGGAAACGATCCATATCGAGCCGAAGAAAGTGATTATCCTTGAGGGGATTTTACTCCTGACCGACGTGCGTTTACGCAATGAATTAAACTTTTCCATCTTCGTCGATACGCCGCTGGATATCTGCCTGATGCGGCGCATTAAGCGTGATGTTAACGAACGCGGCCGCTCGATGGATTCGGTGATGGCGCAGTATCAGAAAACCGTTCGTCCGATGTTCCTGCAGTTTATTGACCCTTCCAAGCAGTATGCCGACATCATTGTGCCTCGTGGCGGTAAGAACCGCATTGCGATTGATATTCTGAAGGCCAAGATCAGCCAGTTCTTTGAATAACACTAACGAATTGTGTAACGTGCAAAGAGAACCCATATTGCCCTTATCCCCGGAAGGTGTGAGGGCGCGATGCCTTAAAGGAGAAAGCTCATGCGTCTGTGCGACCGAGATATAGAAGCCTGGTTGGATGAGGGCCGGCTATCCATCAGCCCGCGTCCGCCCGTTGAGCGCATTAATGGCGCGACCGTCGATGTCCGTCTGGGCAATAAGTTCCGCACCTTTCGCGGCCACACGGCGCCGTTTATCGACCTGAGCGGGCCGAAGGCGGAAGTGACCGCGGCGCTGGATCGCGTGATGAGCGAAGAGATCGTGCTGCCGGAAGGCGAAGCGTTCTATCTGCATCCGGGCGAGCTGGCGCTGGCGGTAACCTTTGAGTCGGTCACCCTGCCTGCGGATCTGGTGGGCTGGCTGGACGGCCGTTCGTCGCTGGCGCGTCTGGGGCTGATGGTCCACGTAACCGCGCACCGTATCGATCCGGGCTGGTCAGGCTGCATCGTGCTTGAGTTCTATAACTCCGGCAAGCTGCCGCTGGCGCTGCGTCCGGGGATGCCGATCGGCGCGCTGAGTTTTGAACCGCTATCCGGCCCGGCGGCCCGTCCCTATAACCGCCGTGAAGACGCCAAATATCGCGACCAGCAGGGCGCGGTGGCGAGTCGAATCGACAAGGACTGATAACGTAAGCGGTGTACTGAGGGTGCCATGAGACGAATTCTGACAACGCTAATGATCTTGCTGGCGGTGGTAGTCGCCGGGCTAACCGCGTTGGTATTGCTGGTCAATCCCAACGATTTTCGTGCCTATATGGTGCATAAGGTGGCGGAACGTAGCGGTTATCAGCTCGAACTCGATGGCCCGCTGCGCTGGCATGTCTGGCCGCAGTTGAGCATTCTCTCAGGCCGTATGACGCTGATCGCGCCGGGCGCCGCTGAGCCGGTGGTGCGCGCGGACAACATGCGTCTTGACGTGGCGCTGATGCCGCTGCTTTCGCATCAGCTGCAGGTTAAGCAGGTGATGTTAAAAGGCGCGGTTATCCAACTGACGCCGCAGACCGAAGCCGTGCGCCGCCAGGATGCGCCAGTGGTCCCGCATGACAACACGCTGCCATTGGTGCCGGAAGATAACGGCTGGTCTTACGATGTCAGAAAGCTACAGGTGGCGGATAGCGTCCTGTTCTTCCAGCATGAAGACGGTGAGCAGGTCACGGTACGCGATATTCATCTGCAGATGGAGCAGGATGAAAATCACCACGCTACGCTCGATTTTTCCGGGCGGGTCAACCGTGACCAGCGCGACTTAGCGCTCTCTTTCTCCGCCGAGGTGCAGGGCGGCGACTATCCCCACTCTTTAAAAGCCGATATCTCCCAACTGAACTGGCAGCTGCGCGGTGCGGAACTCCCGGCCGACGGCGTCAGCGGGCAGGGTAGCCTGCAGGCGAGCTGGAAGGAAAATGAGAAAAAAATCAGCTTCGATAATCTCAACCTGACCGCTAACGGCAGCGCGATTAGCGGTGATGGCAGTGTGATATTAGGTGACCAGGCGGACTGGAAGCTCAATCTTCACACTACCGCGCTCGATCTCGACAGCCTGGTGATGCACAGTTCTCCGGCGACCGATGCGGGGGCTGTTCAGCAGGGACAAAGCCAGCCGCGACAGCTGCGCCCGGTGATTGCCGATAGCGATATTCAAAGCGATTATGCGAGTCTGCGCGGATTCAGTGCTCATCTGTCGCTGGTGGCCGACCAACTGCAGTGGCGGGGCATGAAGTTTACCCAGGTGAAAAGTGACATCACGAATCAACTGGGGCTGTTGACCATCAATCAGCTACAAGGTGAGCTGGATGGCGGCCTGATATCACTCCCCGGCCGCTTGGACGTGCGCGGCGATACTTCACAGGCTTCTTTCCAGCCCAAACTGGATAATGTCGAAATTGCGACCATCCTGAAAGCGTTTAATTATTCGCTGAATCTGACCGGGAAGCTCTCTTTAACCGGCGATTTTTCTGGTGAAAGAATTGATGCTGAGGATTTCCGTCGTCGCTGGCAGGGCGACGCTCAGCTGCGGATGAGCGATACCCGCACGGAAGGGCTTAACTTCCAGCAGCTGGTCCAGCAGGCGGTGGAGCGTAGCACCAACGTCCAGGCTCAGGAAAACTACGATAACGCGACGCGTCTGGATGCGATGAGTAGCGAACTGCAGCTGGCGCAGGGGCAGGTGACCCTGAAGAATTTGCAGGGGCAATCAGAGATGATGGCGCTGACCGGGCAGGGCGAGCTTAACCTGCTGAAAGAAAATTGCGATATGCACTTTAACGTCCGCGTGCTCGGGGGCTGGAAAGGTGAAAGCAAGCTTATCGACAAGCTCAAACAGACCGCGATTCCGCTGCGTATCTACGGTAAATGGCAGGAGCTAAGCTACAGCCTGCAGGTCGATCAGGTGCTGCGCCGGCAGTTGCAGGATGAAGCCAAACAACGCCTTAATGACTGGATGGAGCGCAATAAGAACACCCAGGACGGCAAAGACGTGAAGAAGTTGCTCGATAAGCATTAAGCCGCGTTGCTTATCTTGCATCTGTATGGCCCGGGTAGCGGTGCTCAGCGCCTTATCCGGGCAACTCGTATTAGCCTGGCCCCGGTTAGCGGTCGCGCAACCGGGGGAACGGCGTCACTGACTGGCATTACACTTCGTAATCGGTCTCATCATCTGGTGGCGGTGGCGGGATAATCTGTACCTTCTGGACCCGATGACTCTCGACCTGCAACGTCCGGACAATATACTCACCGACCTTGACCTCTTCGCCCGCTTCAGGGACATGCTGCAGATATTCCATCAACAGGCCGGCGATGGTGTGGTATTCGCGTTTATCATCCAGCGGCAGGGGAATAAACTGCACAAGATCGTCCAGCGGCATATGCCCGTTGGCCGTCCAGCTGCCGTCAGGGTTTTTGACAATGTCGTGCCGCGCATCAATCTCTTCCACTTCATTAGGCAAATTGCCGGCAATGGTTTCCATCACATCGCTCAATGTGATCAGCCCTTCGACGGAACCAAATTCGTCGGCCACGAACGCAAAGTGAGTGCGTGCATGACGAAACTGCTCCAGCGCGGGCAGAAGCGGGAGCGTTTCCGGGAACACAAGCGGCTGACGGAGCAGCACGCGCAGGTCCAGGGGTTCCCGGCGCAGGGACTGTTGCAGCAGGTCAACAATGTGGACCACGCCGAGCAAATCTTCTTCATTCTCGCCACCGGTCACGACCAGTCGGGTGTGCTGATTTTTCTCCAGCAGTTCGCGAATTTCTTCTTCCGGCGCGCTCAGGTCGATGTGTTCAATATCGTGGCGTGAGGTCATGATACTGCTGACGGTGCGCTGGTTAAGGTTTAACACCCGCTCAATCATCCGACGCTCCTGGGGATTAAAAAGCGGATGATCTTGCTCGCTGACCATCAGTGCAGCAGTATCGCTGCCGGGGTCGGCATTTTCCCTGTGCCCGCTAAGCAGCGTCATGACCGCCGCCGTGGTCCGCTGGCGCAACGTCAGGTTAGCAGAGAGAAAACGACGGCGGTTGAAAAGCGCCAGTTGATTAAGTGATTCGATAATGACGGAGAAACCAATGGCGGCATACAGATAGCCTTTGGGGATCGGGAAGCCAAATCCTTCAGCGATCAGGCTGAAACCTATCATCAGCAAGAAGCTAAGACATAAAATGACGATGGTCGGGTGGCTGTTAACAAAGCGTGTCAATGATTTGCTGGCAAGCAGCATCAGACTCATGGCGATAATCACCGCGGCCATCATCACCGCCAGATGATCCACCATACCGACGGCGGTGATCACCGAGTCGAGGGAGAAGATGGCATCGAGCACCACAATTTGCGCGACGACGCCCCAGAACCTTGCCCCTTTGCGCTGAACAGGGTTATCGCTGTCTTTGCCTTCCAGGCGTTCATTTAGCTCTACCGTGGCTTTAAACAGCAGGAATAGTCCGCCAAACAGCATAATCAGATCGCGGGCGCTAAAGCTGAGGTCATGGTAGGTGAACAGCGGTTTTGTCAGGGTCACCAGCCAGGATATCGAGGCGAGCAACAGCAGGCGCATCACCATCGCCAGCATCAGGCCGATAACACGCGCACGGTCACGCTGAGCCGGAGGGAGCTTTTCGGCGAGGATGGCGATAAAAACCAGATTATCAATACCGAGAACCAGTTCAATAACCACTAACGTTACGAGACCGGCCCATATCGAGGGGTCGGCAATCCATTCGATCATGTGTTAAACCTGCATCACAAAAAAGTGTCATTGATCGATCATGGATAAGCGTTTTCGAAATTGCAATCTATTCCCGTCAGGGAATGTGGGTAATGGTGCCAACTTACTGATTTAGTGTACAATGGTGTTTTTGAGGTGCTTACGTGGCTTCAATTCCCATCAGTTGTCCCACCTGTTCAGCTACCGAAGGCGTGGTGCGTAACGGTAAAAGTACTGCCGGACATCAGCGCTATCTCTGCTCTCACTGCCGTAAAACATGGCAGCTACAGTTCACTTACACCGCCTCTCAGCCCGGTACACACCAGAAAATTATTGATATGGCCATGAATGGCGTCGGATGTCGCGCCAGTGCACGCATTATGGGCGTTGGCCTCAACACGATTTTACGACACTTAAAAAACTCAGGCCGCAGTCGGTAAACTCACGCATACAACCGGGCAGTGACGTCATTGTTTGCGCGGAAATGGACGAACAGTGGGGTTACGTCGGCGCTAAATCACGCCAGCGCTGGTTGTTTTACGCGTATGACAGGATACGGAGGACGGTTGTGGCGCACGTATTCGGTGAACGCACGCTGGCCACGCTGGAGCGTCTTCTGAGCCTGCTGTCGGCCTTTGAGGTCGTGGTATGGATGACGGATGGCTGGCCGCTGTATGAATCACGCCTGAAGGGAAAGCTGCACGTTATCAGCAAGCGTTACACTCAGCGCATTGAGCGACATAACCTGAATCTGAGACAACATCTGGCAAGGCTGGGACGGAAGTCACTGTCGTTCTCAAAATCGGTGGAGCTGCATGACAAAGTCATCGGGCATTATCTGAACATAAAACACTATCAGTAAGTTGGAGTCATTACCCAGAATTTGAGGGTGAAAGCCAAAGGTATGTATAGAGAAAATAAATCATGAGAATTTTCTCAAAACGACCTGTCAGTCTTTATAGTTTGAGTGTATTCTCAAATTAAACATGCAGTTTCAGAATTTTGCGAGAAGTCGTTCGGACCGCAAACTGGTAATATCACATATTGATGTCGGAGATGCTTGCAGACTGACCGATATCGAGAGATTTATCACTAAATGGGTGGATAAGAGCATGGCAAGTTTGAAAGCAGTGATTCCAGTAGCCGGATTGGGGATGCATATGTTACCGGCCACCAAAGCGATCCCGAAGGAGATGCTGCCCATCGTCGATAAACCGATGGTTCAGTACATTGTCGACGAGATTGTGGCGGCAGGCATCAAGGAGATTGTACTGGTTACCCACTCGTCTAAGAATGCCGTGGAAAACCATTTCGATACCTCCTACGAGCTGGAAGCCTTGCTCGAGCAGCGTGTCAAACGTCAGCTGCTGGCTGAGGTACAGGCAATCTGTCCGCCGGGCGTGACCATCATGAACGTACGCCAGGCGCAGCCGCTAGGGCTGGGGCACTCGATCCTGTGCGCCCGCCCGATTGTTGGCGATAACCCATTTGTTGTCGTGCTGCCAGATATTGTGCTGGACGATGCCAGCGCCGATCCGCTGCGCTATAACCTTGCAGCAATGGTCGCTCGCTTTAACGAAACCGGACGTAGCCAGGTGCTGGCGAAGAGAATGGAAGGCGATCTGTCAGAGTATTCCGTTATTCAGACTAAAGATCCGCTGAATGTCGAAGGACAAATCGGCCGTATCGTCGAGTTTATTGAAAAACCTGACGAACCGCAGACGCTGGACTCCGATCTGATGGCCGTCGGGCGCTATGTGCTGTCCGCAGATGTGTGGACAGAGCTGGAAAAGTTGCAGCCAGGCGCATGGGGACGGATCCAGTTGACGGATGCTATTGCTGAGCTGGCTAAAAAGCAGGCTGTCGATGCCATGCTGATGACCGGCGACAGCTATGACTGCGGTAAAAAAATGGGCTATATGCAGGCTTTTGTTAATTACGGACTGCGTAACCATAAAGAAGGCAATAAATTCCGCGAGAGCATCAAGAAGTTGTTGGCGTAAATAGCGCGTCAATATTCGCGAAAGTATGAAAATGTAGGGTTTACAGAAGTATGAGGCGTATAGATTGAGCGCGTGGCATGCTTCTGTAAACAGGTTTATTGTTAATTTTTTAGTTAACCATTAAAAATCATGTGGTTATTATTGGTGGTGACCGTTATTTCACCAGCGCAAAATTAATAACTTCAGAGACATCTGGTTGCGCGATCCGCTCAATCAGGATGCAATGGTCGGAGTAGCACAAGTTTCATGATGACTAATAATCACTTAGTGAGAATTTTCTCAGAAAAATAGAAAGCCGTTGGTTGTCATAACAAAATAAAACTTGACTGAGGTCATACTTACGCATTAAACAACGGTAATGCATGCATAAAAATGTGAAGTTGCCGGATGTGTATGCCCATACCGGGGGCGTGGATAAAGACGTATCGGACTGGAGAGATCTCAAAGGATGAAGAATTAATGAACTGGCAGTGGGTGTCTTTTTTTGGCGATAGTACCGTGCTATTACCCAGCGCGGCAGCATTGTTCGTCGTTTTACTTCTGCGCAGGCCCTCCAGACTTTTAGCCTGGCAGTGGGGACTACTGTTCGGGATCACCGGCGCCATCGTTTGTGCATCGAAGCTGGCCTTTATGGGGTGGGGCATGGGCATTCGCGAGATTGACTTCACTGGGTTCAGCGGGCATACCGCACTTTCTAGCGCTTTCTGGCCAATATTCCTGTGGTTACTTTGTGCCCGCGGCACGGCATCACTGCGTCTGGCCGCTATCGCAGCGGGCTATGTCGTCGCCGGTCTGGTGGGGTACTCCCGCTTAGCGATCCACGCACATTCAACATCGGAAGTGGTGGCTGGTCTGCTGTTGGGGGCCTGTGGAAGCGCGCTGTTCTTGTTGGTTCAACGACGGACATCATGTGCCGTTAATGCTCAGCTTTCATGGGGAAGCGTATTGAGCCTGATTATCGTCCCTATCGTACTTCTGAATACTGGAACCAAAGCACCGACTCAGTCTTTACTGGGGGAGATTGCTGTCAGGCTTGGACCGCTGGAAAAGCCCTTTACCCGAGCAGATCTCCATCAACGAGTATACTGAGCATTTGTTAACATCGAATGACATCTGTGAGATTAATAGATTTCAGCGTTACCGTTAAATCTTCATATTGATGAAATAAATAGTTGTTATGTCATTCTGAATGCTTTTAACGAGAATAGTGATGACGATGATGCTTGTGAGAAGAATCCTAAATAGCTGCATGGGTCTGCATTTTAAAAAATATAAAATTTGTCAAGTGCAATAACCCTGGGGTAAGTATTAATTTTTGTAGTTGACTTATGAATATAGGGTTGTTTTTTTTGTTCTGGCTGAGTGTGTTAAAGTCATTAAAAACAGGGTTTTACGAATGCTTTCTGGCTTCGTGCGCTTATGGCATTCAGTTCCAACTCAATATCATTGAATAATCTTATTGAATGACAACCACTTGTCGGATGAGTCACTTTATATTGTTTTTATGCGTGAATAAGTGTCATTTACACTGCCATTTTACAGCAGAATCTCGTAAACTTGATGCCGCGGAAATAGCTGATTATTAATCAGGCAGGCATTAAGCCAATCAAAATAGCTAACTAAGAAGTACAGTGCATTGGTAGCTGTTAAGCCAAGGGCGGTAGCGTCTCTGGAACAACGAATAACCGTAGTAACCCTATCGCATATATGACTAAGTATTTGGCAGACCAAATATCCACCACGTATGAGGTGGCGTGTTAAGTTAAAACAGACAGATTTCTGGCTGTTTTTTGAACCCGGCCAACAGCTGTCGGGTACAGAACCCGATGCATGCGAGCCGCATGAATGAGAGCCACATGTGCGGTTTCAAATGGGTCAATAATTGGCCCATTTCTTCTACAAATACAGTAGATAGCACCTATCCGGTGCATTTTCAGACTTTATCCGTTTCTGTTGTTAATTTAACCAGTCAGGTGTTCAGTTGCTCTCGTATCCTGTCAGACCTTGATATCTATAAACAACTTATAATTCAGTTGGTTAACTTAGGTTTCTGAATGATAAAGCAATGATCAAGTTCCTTGAACGCTAAATATGGGGGCTCGGTATAAGGAATGCACGGTGTTGGAGATTATTATCATAAATATTTTGGCTGGTTTAATTAATGCACTGATTTTTAAATGAAAAAAAATATTGCCAGATCATTGCATTTTTCCCGTAATGTAAAAAAGCTTTATAATCAGTCATTTTTGTTGTGTTTTTTGTGTTTTATTTATGCAGTTCGTTGAGCTATTGTAATAGTTCGTGTAAGTCTTTTTTTCATCCAATGATAAGGAGTCATTATGAAGAAAACTATGGGTGTATTAGCGGTGTTGATGCTGGCAGGCGCGTCAATGAGTGCCTCAGCTGCTCCGACTGATACTTCTTCGATGAGTACTGGTAGCACAACGATGATTGGCGTTGGTGTAGGTGTGGCTGTTGCTGCAGGGATCGCGGTTGCCATGGCTGCCAACGATAACAACTCAAGCAGCAATACCAGTACTACGACCACAACAGCAACATCCCGCTAAGTAGTCATTTAATTTATAACCACACGCAAGTGTGGTTATTTTTCATTACTCTTCTGTGCAGGGTATCTCTTGTGCGCTATCTCACGCTGCTGCTTTGTCTACTGTGTTTACAGGCTTGTACACCGTCCCAACGTAGTGTTGGGGATACTTTTAAACAGGCATTGTTCGGTCAGGATGATGTCACCATTTCTGATGCTAAGATCGCCAGTCTGCCTGCTCCGTATGGCAGTATTTACCTTCGTCTTCCTCAGGTCCCCCGGATGTATGTTGCAGGCTATCATGAGAATGGTCTGGACTATTGGGTGACCAGCGATCAGGTTGTGTTTGTCACGCAAAATGGGCGTCTGATGAAATCTCTTGGCTACCGGGATAATCTGTTAGCGGTCTCCAACCAGCAGCAGGACCCACTGCTGCGTGCGAAAGCGCTACGTGACGGCGCGAGCTGGACCCGCACGGTACGCTGGACGGAGAAAGGCAATCCACTCTCTTCTGTAGTGACATCGCGTTTTAGCCAGCAGGGCAGTGAAGTCCTCAACCTGGCTGGGAAGGCGGTCGCCTGTCAGATCTGGCAAGAAGATGTCTCGCTACAAGCCACCGGTGACAGTTGGAAAAACACATTTTGGGTAGATGCTTCCACGGGACAGGTACGTCAGAGCAAGCAGATGCTTGGTGCAGTATTACCTGTTGAAATCAGCCTTCTGAAAGCGACATTGCCACAATGAAAATAATAACGAGCGTAGTTGGACTGTGCGGATTAATGTCAGTTGCCTCGGCGAGCGTGATGGCTGACGGGAACGTTGTGATCTATTCACCAGGGGGAGGGCATAGTCAGGTCGTCAATCAGGTGAAGGACCTGCGTCAGTTAGTGAACGATCCGGCATTTGGCAAGTATCAACCCAATATGGTTATTGCCACCCCTACAGCTACACAACTGGCAAACCAGAAATTTCAGCAGACGCTAACTCGCCTGCGTGGCTGGGCGAGTCATGAAGAAGGGGAACGTGCTGCAGCCATTAACCTGGTCATTAATCAACTCAAAGATATAAAAGTGACGGGTAGACAATTTACCTCTCTCGATCCGGCATTAGTGAACAATAATAATAAAGCCAACCGGACACTGAGCGGTGATTACAGCCTGTATCAGGCATCAGAATCTAAATCAGTTACCTTGCTTGGTCCTGTTAGCGGCGCCGGCAAACTGGTGTGGCAACCTGGTCGCCAGGTCAGTGAATATCTTGATGGCCATGATTATTTATCCGGAGCAGAACCCAGTCAGGTCACCGTGATTGATGCGGATGGAAGTGTGCGCAGCGCGCCAGTCGATTACTGGAACAGGCGACATGTTGAACCGCAGCCAGGCAGCATTATTCTGGTTGAATTTGCTGCGCGAGCTTTGCCCGATGGTGACGAAGATCTGAATCGGGAAATCATCTCAATTCTCACGCATCGGATGCCTAATTAATGAAAAGAGACTTCCTTCTTAGTTTACTAACCGTTTCTGTTGCGTTTGCTTGTCATGCTGAAGAAGCTGAAACTTATCCGCAACCTCTGGGACCTTCTCAATCGGATTTTGGTGGTGCGGGCCTGATGCAGACCCCCACCGCACGTATTCCGAAAGAAGGGGAAATTAGCGCCAACTTTCGAAATAACGATCAGTACCGTTTCTATTCTGTCTCCATCGCGATGTTCCCATGGCTGGAGACAACGCTTCGCTATACCGATGTGAGAGATCGCCTTTATAGCAACGACCCCAGCTTCAGCGGCAGCCAAAGCTATAAAGACAAATCATTTGATATCAAGCTGCGCTTATGGGAAGAGAGCCGCTACCTCCCGCAGGTAGCCTTCGGCATGCGTGATATCGGCGGAACGGGTTTGTTTGACAGCGAGTATTTGGTTGCCAATAAATCGTACGGGCCTTTTGATTTCTCCTTGGGGGTTGGTTGGGGCTATATCGGTAACAGCGGCAATATTACCAATCCCTTCTGTTCGTACAGTGATAAATACTGTGAACGTTCAACAAGCCACTCTACTGGGGATTTTAACTTTAGCGATACCTTCAAAGGGCCTGCTGGCGTATTTGGTGGTGTTTCATGGCAGACGCCATGGCAGCCGCTGCGACTGAAACTAGAATATGACGGCAATGACTATCGTGATGATTTTGCCGGGCAGTTGCCTCAAAGTAGCAAGTGGAACTGGGGGATGGTGTACCGACTCACTGACTGGATGGATATGAATGCCAGCTATGAGCGCGGAAACACCTTTATGTTTGGTTTTACGCTGCGTATGAACGCTAATGACCTACGTTCATTCCAGCAGGACCCGAAGCCGGCGTACCAACCTGAAGAGCAGGCTCCTCATGCTGTGCAGTATAGTGTTGCGGCACATCAGCTACGTGAACTGGAAGACACTGCCGGGTTGAGTGGCCCGCGTGTGGAGATTAAGGGTGATACCCTGAGAGCAAGCGGGGAACAGGATAAATACCTGAATACCCAAAACGGGGTGGATCGCGCGAATCTGATCATGGTGAATGATTTGCCGGCCAACGTGAAGACTCTGGATGTCACGCAATCCCGCTTTGGAATTCCGCTGGTGAGTACACGTACGGACGTTGCCAGTTTACGACAGCAGCAGGAAGGTTACCCGCTGGGCCAGGAGCAACCACTGCGCCAGCAGCGTGTGGAACCTGACACAACTCAAGGTCAGGGCTTCTATAAGGATAAAGACCGTCTGGATTACAGCATTCGTCCGGTATTACGCCAGTCGGTAGGGGGGCCTGAAAGCTTCTACATGTACCAGATTGGTGTGGTAGGCGATGCCAGCTACTGGCTGACCAATCACTGGCTGGTTGAAGGAAGCGTTTTCGCCAACTTCGCGAACAACTACGACAAATTTAATTATGACGGCGCACCTTCTGATTCAAGCTTGCCGCGTGTACGTACCCATATTCGTGACTATGTGGCAAATGATGTTTATGTCCAGTCGCTACAAACCAACTATGTGCGCTCTTTGGGTAATAATTTCTACGGCCAGATTTACGGCGGCTACCTGGAAATGATGTACGGCGGGGTGGGGGCAGAACTGCTCTATCGCCCGCTGGATGCGGACTGGGCAGTGGGAATCGATGGTAACTACGTGAAACAGCGCGACTGGGACAATATGATGCAGTTCACGGATTACAAAGTTGCCACTGGTCATTTAACGGGTTACTGGCGGCCTTGGTTTGCGGACGATATATTGTTAAAACTCAGCCTGGGGCAGTATCTGGCGAAGGACAAAGGCGCAACGTTAGATGTCTCGAAGCGCTTTGATAGCGGGATTGTCATTGGCGCTTATGCCACACAGACCAACGTGTCGAAAGAAGAGTATGGAGAAGGTTCCTTTACTAAAGGGTTCTATATCTCGATTCCACTGGATCTGATGAGTACTCAGCCTACCCGCAGCAGGCCAACCATTAGCTGGACACCACTGACGCGTGACGGTGGTCAGATGTTGGGCCGGCAGTATCAACTGTATGATATGACTTCTGACAGGGAGAAACCGATTGCTCCTTAATGCAGTACTGGCTGAAGGTAAAACAGATGAGTACCCGTGTTGCCTGAGGTAAGAAAGCGAATTCAGATGTGAGTATTTTGGGGCATTATAACGCACCTTGTGCGGGTTAATGAATCTTGGTCTTTGTCCGCGCACGTCGGTCAGAGCATTAAAATAGAATAATTGATGGTAGATGTATCATGGAAAGACGATTTTTAAAGATAAGCGGACTGGCCTTAGCGCTTGGTCTGTTAAGTGGATGCACAATCGTTCCAGGGCAGGGGCTTGGAACCTGGAATAAAGATGTCATTAAGCCCACTGACAGTGATTACGACATCGGGCAGTTGGTTAATGTTTATCCCATGACGCCAAGTGTTATTGAGCAATTGCGCCCGGCAACGGCGATAGCGCAGCCCAATCCACAACTGGATAATCTGCTTAAGAGCTATGAGTATCGTATTGGTGTGGGCGATGTGTTGATGGTGACGGTGTGGGATCACCCGGAACTGACTACGCCTGCTGGTCAATACCGTAGCGCCAGCGATACCGGTAACTGGGTTAACTCCGATGGCACCATTTTCTACCCTTACATCGGCAAAGTGCAGGTGGTTGGCAAAACGTTAGCGGAAGTCAGGCAGATCATTGCCAGTCGGTTGACGACTTACATTGAGAGCCCACAGGTAGATGTTAGTATTGCCGCTTTCCGTTCACAAAAAGCCTATGTTACGGGCGAAGTAGTGAAGTCTGGCCAGCAGCCGATTACCAATATTCCGCTGACTGTGATGGACGCGATTAATGCTGCAGGTGGCCTTGCTCCGGATGCAGACTGGCGTAACGTCGTACTTACACATAATGGTAAAGACACCAAAATATCACTATATTCATTGATGCAGAAAGGTGACCTAACCCAAAACCATATGCTTTATCCTGGCGATATTCTGTTTGTCCCACGTAATGACGACCTGAAAGTTTTCGTTATGGGTGAGGTGGGTAAACAGAGCACCATGAAGATGGACCGCAGTGGGATGACCCTGGCAGAAGCATTAGGTAATGCAGAGGGGATATCTCAAGCATTTAGCGATGCTACCGGTGTGTTTGTCATCCGTCAGTTGAAAGGTGATAAGCAAGGCAAAATTGCGAATGTTTACCAGTTAAATGCGCAAGATGCATCGGCGATGGTATTAGGAACTGAATTCCAATTACAACCGTATGACATTGTATATGTGACTACTGCACCGTTGGTTCGTTGGAATCGGGTGATATCGCAACTTGTGCCGACTATTACTGGGGTACATGATATGACAGAAACCGTTAAATTCGTCAAGGATATGTAATCATGTTTGATTCTATTCTTGTTGTATGCACAGGAAATATCTGCCGTTCTCCGATTGGAGAACGCTATTTGCGAAATTTATTACCTGATAAAAAAATCGACTCAGCGGGCACTGGTGCACTTATTGAGCATGCGGCTGATAATAGTGCGATCAAGGTTGCTCATATTCATGGATTGTCTCTAGAGGGGCATCATTCTAGGCAATTTACATCATCACTTGGGCGCCAGTACGATTTGATATTAGCTATGGAAAAGTCCCATATCGAGCAAATAGGGCATATAGCACCTGAAGTTAGGGGAAAAACGATGCTATTCGGTCATTGGATGGAACAACGGGATATACCTGATCCTTATCGTAAAAGTGACGAAGCCTTCATATCAGTTTATAAACTTATTGAACAAGCCAGTAAACTTTGGGCCCAAAAGTTAGGTGCATAATTCAGGAAAATCGCATGTCATCACTTACAAACAAAGCTATATCAAAAGATGCGGATGAAATTGATTTAGGTCGCCTGATCGGTGAATTTATAGATCATCGCAAACTCATTATTGCTGTTACTTCTCTCTTTACATTAGTCTCATTAATTTATGCCATTTTTTCAACACCAATATACCAGGCGGATGCTTTAATTCAGGTTGAACAGAAACAGGCGAATGCAATACTTAGCAATCTTAGCCAAATGCTCCCAGATAGCCAACCTCAATCAGCCCCAGAAATTGCATTAATTCGTTCAAGAATGATATTGGGAAAAACAGTTGATGATCTTAACCTGCAGGCGAGGGTAAAACAGAGATACTTCCCTCTATTAGGACATGGCTTTGCACGTTTATTGGGTGATAAGCCAGGTGTCTTATCTATTTCGCGGTTGTATATACCAGGAAGTGACAATGATATTCCTGAACTATTACTAACTGTCAAAGATAAGAATAATTTTCATGTCTCTATAAATGGAATTAACCTCAATGGAAAAGTTGGAGAATTAGTTGATGAACAGGGCATTTCGCTAAAAGTTGACGAAATTAACGCAAAGGCAGGGACCGAGTTTTCTATCGCATATGTGAGTCGATTGAAAGCTGTAGCCGATCTTCAGGACGATATAGTGGTAGCTGATCAGGGAAAAGATACCGGCATGCTAACGCTTTCTCTAACAGGTGATAATCCAGTTTTAATTGAACGTATTGTTAATAGTATCAGTGAAAACTATTTGGCTCAAAATATTGCACGACAGGCAGCGCAAGATGCGAAAAGTCTGGATTTTCTAAGTAAACAACTACCACAAGTTCGTAGTGATTTGGACAATGCTGAAGATAAATTAAACCAATATCGTAGAAAGAGCGATTCTGTTGATTTATCGCTTGAGGCAAAATCTGTTCTTGACCAAATTGTTAATGTCGATAATCAGCTTAATGAGATAACTTTTCGTGAGTCTGAGATATCGCAACTTTATACCAAGGAACACCCGACGTATAAGGCATTAATGGAAAAAAGAAAGACGCTACAGGATGAGAAATCTAAGCTTAATAAGCGAGTGTCTGCTATGCCGAAAACGCAGCAGGAGATATTGCGTTTGAGTCGAGACGTTGAGTCTGGCCGAGCTGTTTACATGCAATTATTAAATCGTCAACAAGAGTTAAATATAGCGAAATCCAGTGCAATTGGTAATGTGCGTATTATTGACACCGCTGTAACTCAACCTAAACCAGTAAAGCCAAAGAAAGTACTCATTATCTTAATTGGTATTATATTAGGAGTAATGGTCTCTGCAGGGGTTATATTTTTTAGAGCTCTTTTGCGGAAAGGCATCGAAACCCCCGAGCAACTGGAAGAGATGGGCATTAACGTCTACGCAAGTATCCCAGTTGCCGAGACATTCGGTAAAAATAGTTCGCTGAAAAATAAGAGGGATAAAAGATCTCTTAATGATATTCCGAGTTTTCTAGCAGTTGATAACCCTGCGGACCTTGCAATTGAAGCTATTCGTGGGTTGCGTACAAGTCTCCATTTTGCCATGATGGAGTCGCGCAATAACGTTTTAATGATATCCGGTGCTAGCCCAAATGCAGGTAAAACGTTTGTATGTTCAAATCTAGCAGCTATTATAGCGCAGACTGGGAAAAAAATATTATTTATTGATACAGATATGCGTAAGGGTTATAGCCATAAATTATTCCATGCTGATAATAATAATGGTCTATCGGATATACTATCGGGGAAAATTGAAATCACTAACGCAATAAAAAACATTCCTAGTGCTGGGTTTGATTTTATATCTCGTGGAATGGTGCCGCCTAATCCGGCTGAACTACTAATGCATAAACGATTTGGCGAACTTATTGAGTGGTCAAGCCAGCATTACGATATGGTTGTTATCGATACACCGCCAATTTTAGCTGTAACTGATGCGGCGATTATAGGTAACTATGTCGGAACTACACTTCTTATTGCGCGCTTCGAGCAGAATACAGTAAAAGAAATTGAAGTCAGTATTAAGCGTTTTGAGCAAAGTGGAATTGTTGTGAAAGGTTGTATCTTAAATGGTGTAGTGAAAAAAGCTAGCACTTATTATGGCTACGGATATAGCCACTATGGCTATTCTTATTCAGATAACAAAAAGGATTCATGATAATCTTTTCGGCCCTATAACCATATAGGGTCATCATCATCGTTTAAACTTTATTAATTCTTCATAATCAGTATGTAAGTTGAGGGGATTATGACGCATTTTGCAAAAAATGTCACTTGTAGTGTGGCATTAGCGTTAACTGATTTTATTAGTTTCGTATTATCACTGTATTTGTCGCTTGGTGTATTGTCTATTACATTAAGTCAATTTAATGAGCGTGTACCAGATGAACAAATTAGTGGATGGATAGGTCTGCATTGGTTATTAGGTATTTGTTGTGTTGCTTGGTATGGTATTCGTTTACGTCATTATTTTTATAGAAAAACATTTTGGTTTGAATTAAAAGAAATATTAAGAACTTTGGTTATTTTTGCAGTTATCGAAATGGCTGTTATGGCTTTTGCTAAATGGTATTTATCTCGGTATGTGTGGTTATTAACCTGGACTTTTGCTGCGGTTTTAGTACCATTATTTCGTGTAGGTTCTAAATGGGTGTTAGATAGATTTGGGTTCTGGTTACGTGATACTTGGATAATTGGTTGTGGAAAAAATGCATGTGAAGCATATAAAGCAATAAATAGTGAACATAATCTTGGGTTGCATGTTATTGGATTTATATCTACAGATGTAAAACAAATAATACATGAACAAATTAAAGGGACTAAAGTAATTGTTGCAGATAGTCAGTGGCTTTCTACTATAGATAAACGTACTCAGTTTATTGTCGCAGTAGAGACATATGAAAGTGATGTCCGCAACCGTTGGTTACGTGAATTTATGATAAAAGGTTATCGCTATGTTTCAGTAATACCAACCTTGCGTGGAGTACCTTTAGATAGTACTGATATGTCATTTATATTTAGTCATGAGGTAATGATTTTTCGCGTACAACAGAATTTAGCAAAATGGTCATCACGAATTATTAAACGAGCATTTGATATAGTGGGGGCTATCGGAATTATTTTTATGCTTTCTCCTTTACTGTTTTATATTAGTCGGAAAGTAAAAAAAGATGGCGGTCCTGCAATCTACGGCCATGAACGAGTAGGTATAAATGGAAAGAAATTTAAGTGCTTAAAGTTTCGCTCTATGGTTATTAATTCTAAAGAGGTACTAGAACAACTGTTAGATGCAGATCCTGAAGCTCGTGCTGAGTGGGATGCCACCTTTAAGTTAAAAAATGATCCGCGTATTACAAAAATCGGAGGTTTTCTACGTAGAACTAGTCTGGATGAATTACCTCAGTTATTTAATGTCTTAAAAGGAGAAATGAGCCTCGTTGGTCCGCGACCGATTATTACTGCTGAACTGAAACGTTATAATGATGAAGTGGATTATTATCTTCTTAGTAAACCTGGCATGACAGGACTATGGCAAGTAAGTGGACGTAGTGATGTAGATTATGATACTCGTGTCTATCTGGACGCGTGGTATGTAAAAAACTGGTCTATGTGGAATGATATAGCAATCTTATTTAAGACAATTGGTGTTGTTTTGAAAAAAGATGGTGCTTATTAACCTGTTTTTTTTATCACAACTAATTAAAACTATAATCTATATTATTCATAAGCTTGGTGTTTAAATGTCTCTATTAGATAAAAAGGTAAGAATAAAAAATTTAGCTATTGTGGTAGGGTGTTTTCCTGTAGTTGTATTCATTTGTATTTTGATTGTATCACGAAACCCTGAACTTCCAGACTATAGTAACTATTTAATGATGTATAATACTGGGGAATTAAGGAGTGATATTGAAATATCGTATTCAGCAATTGTCAGGATTCTATTTTTAATACCAAATGGCTTTTATATTTTACTTTTAATCTATGCAATCATAGGTTTTTTTTTGAAATATATGTTTGCCTGCATGTATATATTACCCAATGAAAGAGAAGGAACATTTATTCTCTTTGCTATTGCATATGCACTAAGCTTTATGTTTATTTGGGACTTTGTACAAATAAGAGCATCGGCAGGAATTAGTTTTTTTATATTTGGGGTCTTTAGCTCTGGAAAATTTAGGAAGGCAATTTTTTTATTATTGGCTATATTATTTCATTATTCTATGATTATGCCAGTTGGTGCTTTTTCTGTTTTTTATTTTATAAAAAAAGAAAAATATAGGATAGTTGCGTTACCAATAGTTATCATAACACCAATAATTTTACTTTTATTTTCGCATTACGCTGTCTCTTATGGGAAAACCACATATAACGTTGAACCTAAACCAATATATGGCACAATTTATTCGTTAATGTATTTAATGCTTATAGTAATATTTTATTTTAAGGCTAAAATAATCTATTACAGAAAGGATGTCTTAGCATTATATTACTGTGGCATTACAATAATGTTTATTTCAATCCTATTAAATTCTGGGTTTCCTGCATTAAGCGATAGATTTGTTGATATTGCGTCTTTTTGTTTGTTTACTTGTCTTTTCTTTATTAAGCCTTGTAGATGGTCACAACGGCTATTTTTACTATTATTTATTGTTTTTGTTTCATTAATGAGGTTTAGAGTGATCTGGAGTGTGTTTGATGTTCCAATAATAAAAGAAATATTACCATTCATCATATAACAATTGGAGTGATTAGGATTATGAGAATTCTAGTTTTAAGTCATACAAGGTATAAAAGTCATTTCAAAATTGGGAGCCATCATTATTCAAATTATTTATCCGATGGGAATGATGTTTACTTTTCTGGTATACCATTTACATTATTTCACAGGATGTTAAATAAGAAGGATCAAGGAATAGATCAGTTAAATAATAGAGTGGGGAAATTAAAGCTGCACTTTTTTTTTCCAATTAAAACGAAATATTGTAAATGGCTGATTTTCATTAATAGACTTTATTTTGGCTTTAGGAAAAAAAATGATTTAAAGTTTGATTTAATATTATGTGATACGCCATATTTCTCGCCGTATATTGACCTGTTCAACTATGACAAACTGATATACAGACCCACGGATGATTATGAAGCTATGGATGGTATCAAAGTACATAAACATGAATATAATATAATAAAGAAAAGTGATATGATCTTTCCGACTTCAGATAGCGTGAGTGAAAACCTGCTGACAAGGTATAAAGATATTGCTTTGAATAAAAAAATGCATACTATACCCAACGGATTTGATAGTCGGTTATTTTATTGCAAATCAAGTCGAAGTGAAAGACTAGGAGCACTTTATATTGGTGCTATTGATTCTAGATTCGATTTTAATGCTTTGAGTAAATTGGCTGCAAACTTTCCAAACTGTCCTTTTAATATATATGGACCATTAGAAAGTGAGTATATAGACATAGCCTCTTCGTTGATGAATAAGCATAAAAACTTAGTTTTTCATGGGGCAATAAAATATGAAGAAACTCCTGCCTTGATGAATAAGCATAAAGTTGGACTACTTCTACTAGAAGATAATAAAGCAAATGAAGGTAGGAGTCCTATGAAGTTATGGGAATATTATGCTTGCGGATTAGATATACTGTACTCGACAATTAACATTCAGGATAGCTATCCAGGAATGTATAAATATTATAATTATGATGATATGGAAAAAAAATTTCACAAAGTTATTTCAAAAAACGAGGAGTATGTACATGATAAAAAAATATTTAATCACTCTTGGGAATGTAAATGCAATATTATTATTGATATGGTCAATGGTAATTTTTAAAAATTAACAAGATTTTTATAGTAAAGCATAAATATAAAATGCATTTGCGCTAATGTATTAAGCGAGCATTAGTTATTAATAGTTACATTGCTAATCCATCCTAATAAGATTGAAGACTATTGGGTTCTTATAATGATATATGTAAATGCTAGATTCTTAACTCAAAAATTAACTGGTGTTCAAAGGTTTGCTATTGAAATCTCAAAATCACTAGTCAGCAAAAGAAATGATTTGGTTTTTCTAGTTCCTAATCTTGATGATATTTTATACTCAGAAGACATCAAGGACTTTAATCTCCAAGAGATAAAAGGATTTTCTGGGCATACATGGGAACAAATAACGCTGCCTATTTTCTTAAAAAATAAAAAAGCAAAATTGATTAATCTAACAAATACAGCACCATGTTTCTATAAAAATCAAATAGTTACGCACCATGATATAACATATATTAGATATCCTGAAAGTTTTTCATCATCATTTAGATTGGCATACAAATTATTTCCTAGGTTTTTTCTAAAAAATAATGTGGGCATCCTCACTGTAAGCGAATTTTCAAAGAAAGAAATTTCTAAGGAATACAATATTGATGAGGAGAGATTAAATGTTATATATAATGCTGTAGGAGATAAGTTTCTTAAGAAAAACATAGGCGTTGATGAAAAGATAATCAAAGAACAATATTTTTTAACCGTTTCATCGACTGCATACCATAAAAATTTTCATGGCCTAATTAAAGCATTTGAGAGGACTAATTTAGACTATAAACTAAAAATTGTTGGCGGGAGTGATAAAATATTCCCGCAAGGAAATATAGATAAATTGGATAATCGAATAGAGATGCTAGGAAGGGTAACTGATGAAGAACTCATCTTTCTTTATCAAAATGCAACAGCATTTATATTTCCTTCCTTATATGAAGGGTTTGGAATACCTCCTCTTGAAGCTCAGGCAGTTGGTTGCCCTGTAATTTCATCTGATCAGGCATCAATGCCAGAAGTTTTAGGTGATAGTGTGATTTATTTTAATCCTTACTCAATAGATGACATTATTGATAAACTTGAGTTTTTTGTTTTGAAATATGATGAAAAAAATAAATTAATAGATAAGGGATTTTATAATGTTGATAGGTTTTCTTGGGAACAATCTGCGGAAAAGATTGATTTACTACTGAAAAAATTAAATTGGTAATAACTTGTGTTATGATATGATTTTTCAGCAGACATACCTTATACCTTATGTGTATATTGAATCCTAATGTATACTAATCAATGTATTAGAATTGATTAGTAAAATGCCATAACGAATAATGATTATATGTTTTGAATTATTATAAATAAAAATAGTCATGAGGTTTTAAGTCTCGATTAAAATAGTAACCTATTAAACTATTGAGTTATAGGCTTTCGATAAACCTTACTCAACGGTATTGTCTTTGTGATATACTATATTTTTAATAAAGAATAGTGTTTGATATATTATTCAATGTTTTTATAGGAGAGTTATGAAAGACTTAAATATTGGTATTGTTGCTGATTGGTTAGTAACTTTTGCGGGTTCTGAAAAAGTAGTTGCTGAGTTTATTGAGTTATTCCCGCAATCAGAGTTGTATGCAGTTGTTGACTTTTTATCAAAAGATCAAAAAATCAACTTTAAAAATAAAGATATTACAACTACATTTATACAAAGTATGCCAATGGCGAAAAAAAAATATCAATCATATTTGCCATTGATGCCATTAGCTATTGAGCAATTAGATGTTTCTAAGCATGATATTATTATATCTAGTAGTCATGCAGTAGCTAAAGGGATTTTGACTGGACCAGATCAGCTACACATTAGCTATGTCCATTCGCCAATACGTTATGCATGGGATCTTCAGCATCAATACCTTAGAGAGGCAGGATTAAATAAGGGAATAAAAGGAATATTGGCAAAATGGATACTTCATAGAATGAGAATATGGGATTCCCGAACTGCTAATGGAGTGGATCATTACATAGCAAATTCTAAATTTATTGCAAGGCGAATAAAAAAAGCGTACGGAAGGGATGCTGATGTTATTTATCCTCCAGTTGATGTAGAGCGATTTAGTATTTGTGAAATGAAAGATGATTACTATTTTACTGCATCCAGGCTTGTACCATACAAACGAATAGATCTGATCGTTGAAGCTTTTAGTCATATGCCGGATAAAAAATTAGTAGTTATTGGTGATGGTCCTGAAATGGGGAAAATAAAATCAAAGGCTACTAAAAACATTGATATTCTTGGATATCAATCAAATGAAGTTATGCAAGAATATATGAGAAATGCAAAGGCATTTGTTTTTGCCGCGGAAGAAGATTTTGGTATTACCCCAGTAGAGGCGATGGCTTCTGGAACTCCTGTAATAGCATATGGAAAAGGAGGTGTAACTGAAACCGTAAAAACAATAGATACAGATCTTCCTACAGGAATCCTGTATAATACACAATCTGTATCATCAATAGTCGAGTCTATTAATCTATTTGAGCATTCAAGCCATATATTTACACCATATAATTGCAGAAAAAATGCTGAAAATTTTTCAGTGAAAAACTTTAGAGAGCAAATGAATAGTTACGTCACTAAGCGTTATGATGAGTTTAGATTAATAAATAAATGATAGAGTATAAAATGAATTCCATTATCCTGATAGTTTTGTATGATAAAAATATAAGTGATTCCCTTACATTGCAAACCATATGTAATAACACATATGCTCAATATGATATTGTTATCATAAATAACGGACCTAATAAAATTAATTTGGATGATGTTTTATTTAAAGCGCTAGATGACGGGCGTCGTAAAATTAATTATATCGAATACTTAGATAATCGTCCGTTGAGTGTCATATATAATGATTTTTTAAAGGAATATAATGATAGCTATGATAGATTTATTATTTTTGATGATGATAGCATTATTCCAAACTCTTTTTTTGAGGAATTAGATAGTGAATACACAAACGATATAGATCTGCAATTACCTATAGTTTTGAATAAAAATAATAATGAAGTATGTTACCCCATAATTAATGGTGAAATTTATAATTCAAAGAATATGCTACCTAGTAGTTATGCAGATGATGTTTTTTCGATAGGATCAGGGTTGGTAATTTATAAAAGTTTAATTAAAAAAATGGCATTAATAGAGTTGGAGTTATTTGATGTGCGATTTGCATTTTATGGAGTTGATTTCTCCTTATTTAGGAGGATCAGAATTTTAAAAAGCAAGAATATTATATCTAATATAAAAGTTACGTCATTTATATCACATTCACTTTCAAAGAAAGAAAGGAGTCTTAATGAATGGCGCGGCTTAGAACGTGGCTATGATGGTGTTTTATCTGCACGTTTTTATTCAAAATCTATAGCGCATTGTTTGTTTTTTATAATGAAGGCTTTGCTAATTGAAGTTAAATATTTAAGATTAAGTAATGTTTTTCGTATTTTAATTGTGTTATATAAAGGAAAACACCCGAAGTGCTAATGAATTAAATGATAGGTGATGACATGATTAAAAAGTTGTTCTTTCTTTTTTTTATTCTTATTCCCTCAGTTTCATACTCTAGAGATTTTGAGATTGGGATGTGTGTCCATGTGGATAAATATGAATTATCATCTGAAAAAATAGTTACATATCTTAAGAGATATAACATTACCTCAGTTCGTATTGATTATCCATGGCGGTTGGTGGAAAAAACACGAGGTATATATCAACCTGCATCAGAAAAATTAGATAATTTCATTGCGCTAGCAGAAAAAAATAATATTAACGTTCTTATTATTTTAGATTATGGGAATGTTCTATATGGAGGAGGAAAACCATATACAGAAGAACAAGTAAAAGCATTTTCAGACTATGCCGCGTGGGTAACGATTCACTTTAAGAAATATCATCCAACTTATGAAATCTGGAATGAATGGTCTGTTCAAAAATATCATAGCGATGAACTATTAGTAAAATCGGCTATTGCATATTTAAATCTTGTAAAAAAATCATCAAAAAGAATCAAGGAAGAAGATGCTGAATCCAATGTCATTGCTGGATCATTCATTACATCTTTTTCTTGGGATTGGGCTTGGGCAAAGTATTTATCTAATCATGGTTTGCTAGATTATGTCGATGGTGTTTCTTTACATCCTTATAATTATGCAATGAAATCTATTCCTTCTGCTGAGCAAAGTATAAATGATATCACAACATTTAAAAAAAGTGTTTTTGGTGAAAAACATGTGGATCTATTTATAACTGAATACGGCTTCCCGCATGATAAAAACTCAGTGAAAAATATAAGTAATCTATCTAACTATATGAATGACTATATGCATTTTGCATCTAAAACTAAGTATATTAAAGGAGTTTGGTTCTATGAACTTATTGATGAGGTTTATGATAAGCCAAATCCTAATTTTGGTTTGCTCACTTCTCATTTGCTTGCAAAATAGTTATAAATTTAATTCGTTATAGTTACGGTCTTTTTTCATCATTTCATCCGTTGTCAGGAGAATTGATTACAATCAAAAACATTAATTATTAGATGTGAAGAGATCGAGAACTTGTAGTCCCTCTCAGTGCTTGGATAGTTGTCGCCCCTCTGAAAAAACATCTGAGGGCGATGGAGTGACAAATGAAACGTATTTCACCTGAGCGTAAGGTGGCAACACTGGCGGAATTACTTCCCCTTACAACATGACCGTGGCCACTGTTCCACAGATGGAAGGAATATCCGAAACTACCCTGTATAATAACTGGCGTAATCAGGCTAAAGCAGAGGGGAAACTGGTGCCGGGTAAGAGTTAAAACAGCGAACAGTGGTCAGCAGAAGTCCGTTTTGCCGCAATTGTTCAAACTGCCACACCCAGTGAGGCTGAAATCGCAGGATACTGCCGTAAAAATCGCTCTCTCTTGAACAGTTTATTTAGTGAAAACAGCGCGTTATCCAGACTGAGGAGCCTGCTGATAAAGCGGCCCTGAAGCAAAGCCAGAAAGAGAATAAGTCACTGAAAAAAGGGTTGGTCCGTAAGGATAAAACCGTTGCGGAGGCGGCGGCCATACTGGTGCTTCGAAAAAAGCTCACGGACTATTACGAGGAAACGGACGGGGAAGACTGGCTTTGTTGAATAAATCAGATTTCGGGTAAGTCTCCCCCGTAGCGGGTTGTGTTTTCAGGCAATACGCACGCTTT
>NZ_JAKKOM010000044.1:0-27646 GCF_021739525.1 Klebsiella sp. 2019SCSN059
TTGAATGGGTTCATGTGCAGCTCCATCAGCAAAAGGGGATGATAAGTTTATCACCACCGACTATTTGCAACAGTGCCGCTAAAATTAAGGTCATGTTTAAAGGTGATTGTCTCATTCTGCTGAGGTATCTTTCGCCAGACAACTACCAAAATTCCGTTTCTGGCCCAGAGTGGCCTGTCAGGTGAAGTTGAGCTCTGCGCTGCAACAATGTCAGGTCAGGGTTAATGTAAAGCTAAATTTCATACCAACAAAGACATCCATTACCCCACAAATACCCCTGGAATAAGCCCGGCTCGTGCAGCAGGGCTTATCTGATTTACATACCAAAACGCCTGATAACGTTTTACCTCACTCCACCTTTTGCTGGTGATGAATATCAGTTAATTCACCACGAGTTGTACCACTACCAGCCGTCCACCATCCTCTGAAGAAAGGATGAACTGGGTGTTGTCCTCCAGCAGCAACTTTTCACCAATGCCGACCGTTTTCCGATCGGGAAGTGATATGAGCCCGCTAAGCCCCTCGTTAACCAGCCACCACTGGTCATTATGGAAGACGAAATAACCAACCCTTTTCTTCTGCTCATCGGTGGTTCGTTCGTTAGGAGCAATCAGTCGGTTGACGTGCCATGCATATAATGACTGACCGCTCCACACCATAAGCCGGTGATCATCTGGCCTGAAAGTTCCAGCCTTTCTCGACGAATACAGATTCAGGATGGGGAGTTTGCCTTTGTACGGTGTACCGCAATAGGGACAAACGGGTTTGGTCTTGCCATTGAAAACGTACCATTTCTGGTCACAATCATTGTTCTGGCATGGCTGGATGAGATCAACGGTTTTTACCAGGGCGCTCTCCCATTCATCGGCTGTCGGGCGCTTCGACGGATCATGCAACCCGTCAATAAAAGCCCGGTCGAAGAGAGGTTTCAGGTAGGGCCCCATAATGGTGTACGGGATTTTCTGAGGATCTGCCCACGGGAGCGAAAACGATGAGACCTGATTAACCTTAACTGCATTGCTTCTGTCAGTCGGGTGTTCGATAAAAAGTGCCCGCTCTCCCATGGAAAGCGCCTCATCCCTGACCTCATCATCGATATCGTGAATTTTCCCTCCCCGTAACGGGTGCCGGAAAAGAAGATACATGTAAATGAGTACCGAAAGTGCATGCCGGTCAGTAGCGATACTCGGCAATACGCGGCGGGGATCGTCTTTGGGGAGATGGCTTGTCTTCACCACTTCCGGGGCAATAAAATCAGGTGTACCAACCACGTCTGGAGGATATTTTCCCGGAACCACCAGCCCATCAACATCAATAATGCATGCGTGGCCCAGTTCCGGATCTATCAGCACATTTTTATAACTCAGGTCACTATGACACAGGCCCGCAGCATGCATTCGTCTGACTGCACGCGTTAGAAGGATGCAGACCTTCAGATAGTTAAGCGTATTGCCACGTTCACGCGGATCCAGAAATTTATTCTGATTGTTCGCGCTGGCAAACCATTTCCCTTCCTTTTCTCGTCCTTTGATCCCGAGGAAATCATTGTTTTTGGAACCATATCGGAAGAAGAAATGCTGCTGGTAAGCAGGTACAACAATACCCACCTTATCAGCGTGCTCAACCACATCAGTGGGCCAGCAGAAGAGACCTTTCCAGTAATCTCCACCCGTCTGCTCAAAAATATTCTGCCGGTACCTCCCGGTGATCATGTTGATACGTTCCCGGGCCTGTTCATTCTGCGGTTTATGGTAGAAGGCTACGACATATGATTTATCCGGAGAAAAATAAACGTCTTTCATTGAGCCAGAGCCGATGACTTCATCGACATACTGAATGGTTTTCCCATCCTTAGTTTTGCATGTAATTATATTTGCCATGAATAGCCACCTGCTATCGCATTAATTTCACCAGAGCACAATGATTGTGCGATCATCGTGATTTCCCGGAGAGAAAAAGTTAAGCCACTCCACCAGTTGTGCCGAGGCATGTTCAGGGTCTGTGAGTAGGGGAGAGAGCTCGGCCATCAGCCTGTCCCATTTTTGTGGATTCTGAAGCCCGTTATCCGTCTCAAACCAGGGATCGGAAACACCATCAGTCATCAGAACCAGATGCGATATGTCGTTCCACTTACCGATACTGATACGTTTACTGAATCCGGCATCACTGACGGCATCGGCATCCAGAAACCGCGTCTGACCTGCATACTCTCCGCTATCCGGTGTCCCCAGCACTCTGACTTTGCCAGCAGGTCCATATGCAGCTATCGCACCGTCACCTAACCAGAAAGACGCGGCAAACAGATCGGCACCGTCGCGAAAAGTGACGGTCGCGAGTAAAGTTGTTGAGAATGACTTTACTTTATCTTCAGCCAAAATTGCGGCACTGCTGATATTGTTTACGGCCAGTACCGCTGCCTGTCTGAAGTGGTGGTTCATAAACTCCCATACTGCTCGCTGATCTTCACTGTTCCAGCGAAGGACCCTGTTTTTGATCTCAAGCCCTTTTTCAGTCTTGAACTGGTTGAAGAGATAGTTACCAACGGTTTCAGAAACGATACGGGAGCCTTCCCGGGAATATTTAGCGCTCCCCGCGCCATCAGCTACCAGTAATACACTCCATCCGGATACATCACTGAAGTTGAGGTAATAATCGTCGTCACGAAAAGAGCCTACATGTTCATGGGAGCGTCCACGACGGCTTGCTCCGGCAATATGAATACCTGACCGACAGACACTCTGGTGGTCGATACTCTTCTTGTAGAATGGTGCATCAGAAGGCGGGTCAATCACTTTCCAGAGACTTTTCGGATCAGGGTTCACGACAAAAAGTAACTTTTTTTCATTATCACGATGTGAGCTGCATGACCATTTCACAGTCAGTTCAAAGTCTCCGCTCTGCCCTGGTGTCCCCTGGAGGCGTCGCTCATTGATATCAAATATCAGCCCTATGTCCTGAGAGAAGTTAACCTCCGTGATCTCTGCCTCAACACCTGTATCGGTCGCTATTTCCAGTCGAACATCGTAGGGTTCACCTGCCCGTGCATTTGGCAGCATGATAAACACCTCCGGCACTTTTCCGGGGGCAGGGGATGTTTTATTCTCCACTCTCTGAGGTACTTCCCCGGGCCGTAAAGCACTGACTGCGGAGTCAGCTGAAAGGTTGTCAGAAACAACCGGACTGGTTTTATCCATGTCTTCTGGTTGCGCCGTGACGGAAGCCTCAGTCTGTAAGACCCCGGTTGCATCAGGAACTTCTTCAGTGTGTCCCTGAACGCCTTCTGACGCTGTATCATCCACCATTTCACTATGCGCTTCCTGCTTATCATTTCCCTGAAGTGCAGTAGCGGCATGGACGGGTTCAATCTCAGGTCGATCAGCTTCGCTTTCACCCGAGTTTTGAGGTGGGAGGATATTGTCAGAAAAAGGCTGGGTAAGACATTCTGAAACTGTTTGAGTGTTCTCCGCCGGTATGGCTTCGCTTGCACAGTGTTGAATGACCGTTTCTCTCAGCTGCCGCACAGCAAGGGCAACATCAGGTATGTTACCAAGACAGCATACTTTATCAGCATCAGTCGGTTCCCCTGATGCCTCCAGAATGAGAGCAATAATTTTATGTTCAGGTGTAATGAACTCGCTCATTAGCCGCGTCCTCTGCTAACGTTAAAATCTGAATTTCCACCCTCGCTCTGAAAGGACAAACCTTTCCCACACCATGGGCAGTTCACATCATCAGGCCCATCAATACAGAGAAGTTTTCCGCAGGTACACATCGCAAAAGCACTACTGTTTCCGCAGTGTGGGCACCCTGGTACGCCATGGAGTTCACTGGTGTTTATCTGCGCCCCGGCTACGGACATATCCGTCCATGAGAAGTAATCTTCATCCACAGGATAACAACCAGCAATGTTGAAGCTGTTAAGGTTTAGATCGAAAGCGAGGCCCGATACCCTGGCTGGCGGACGCTCATACTTAATCAGATAGGGTCGACGGGTTTTACTGCAACGCCCGGTTAATACCACACAGTTTTCATCGTATGCACGGGCTGTGTCATCTTTGGCAAGCTTGACGATATAGTCAGTTTGTTTCAGGGGCGGCTGAGAATCCTCGCCAACACTACGACTGTGAGCTGTGACTGAAGCTGTGATCCACTGGATAAACCGCGAAAAATCGCCTTCCTGATTTTCGGTAAACGATAAGACGTTTTCAGTCAGTTGCCTGAGTACACTGAGATCAACTGATGGTCCGATCCCCACAGCAATCATATTCACTTTTTTTGCGTAAAATTCGTTCCAGCGCTTAACCTCAGCTGAAATGTCATCTGTCGGTCGGCCGTCAGTAAGTAAGTAGACAACTGGCTTCCAGTCACCTTTTTCTTCCAGCGTCGTTTTTCGGACCTGAGAATCTATTTGTGTTGTCAGTTCCCGTAAGGCAGTCGCGAGGTTAGTTCCTCCACCAACAGGAAGGCGAGGGGGATAAAAAGACACAATGTCATGTAACGGGACAATCGTTCTGGCAATACCGGCAAAGGCAATTACTGACACCCAGACAGTCTCCAGAGCATGAGGGTCCTTACGCAGATCGCTCACAATCTTCTGCAAGCCATCATTCATCCTTTTCAGGTTTTCACCAATCATGGACTCAGAACAGTCCAGAACAAAAAAAACGGGAAGTCGTCTCACAGGAAACTCCCTCATAGCAAAATGTGACGTCCATAGCAGAGATGGACTTTATCGGTATACGGCAGGGTTATTCCCTGCCATACCGGCGTAAGTTACAGAACAAGCTGGATTTCGGGTGGTGGTGGTGGAAGTGTGTCCGAATCAGTAGTGACTCCGGCACTGGAGCTTCCTGAAGCCACGCTGGCACTGACCCATTTGAAAAAGCCTGAAAATGCGGTCGAATCCAGTGTTTCAAGAGCCACAACTTTGTCAGTCAGTAGTTTCAGATGTTCGTGTCCCGCTTTAGGGCCAACAGCACAGGCTATAATGGAACCAAACGAACGCCGCTGAACCTCTTTAACAGCTTCCCCATAAGCCCAGGCATCTGACGGAGTACCATCTGTCATCAGAAACACCAGCGGTCTCCAGTCGCCTTTCTGTTCACCATCAGAGCGGCGAATATCCCGGTCGACACACTGGATCAGACATTCAAGCGCCGCGCCGGTAAAGGTGCCGCCCGCACTTGGTACTTCTATATCAGAAAACTGAAAGTCAGCCAGGGCAGTGAGGGGAACATACTCCCGGGCTTCATTATCGTATGTAATTATTGAGATATGGACGCTTTCAAGCGCATAAGGGTCCTGTCTCAGGGCACTCAGCATAGCCTGCACACCCACATTCACTGAATGTATCGATTCTCCTCTCATTGAGCCGGAAGTATCGATGAGCAGATATACGGGTAGTCTTCGCATTTAGATATAGTTCCTCAGATGGCTTACGAACGAATCGGAGGTGGAAGGCTCGCCTATCGCATTCAGTTTCCAGCCACTGGATTCCCGGACAAGCTCAGCAAAGACCATCGATCGCTGACCATTAAAGGCTACACCGCCGGAGAGGTCAAAGCGTGCCATTTCCACATTTTTTCCGTCTACCGCCCGGATAAATGCATTTTGCACTTTTCCAAAGTGCTGCTGTAATTTTTCGCCGTTGTAGATCTGAACAATAAAGACAATTTTTTCGTACTTCGGATCGATGCTGTTTAGTTTTACGATAATTTGCTCATCGTCTCCGTCACCGGCACCTGTCCGGTTATCGCCGGTCAACCAGATCTGCCCTGATTTATGGCGAAGACTGTTGAAGAAGACAATATCGCCGTTAACCAGTGTCGGCTTACCATTTTCAACATTGCCAAGATCAGTCACTTTACCGGCTGCGTTGCAGAGAAAGGCAATAACATCGAGGTCATACTCCTCCTCTTTTTTGCCAAAAATTCCGCCCAGGAACCCTTTTTTCTCTTCATTGATGTCCCAGCCAAGACCTATCGTGACTGAGGAAAGATCGAACTCATTTTTACGCAGGCTGACGCCTTGCCCTTTCCGTAAGCTGACAGTCATAGGATCCTCTCTTAAGTTAATTGCTTATAAAACCACGTTTACTTCTGGCGGCGGTGGAGGCAAATCATCAAGACCGATAACTTCTTTTTTACCGGCATCGACTTTCTGGCTACCTACGGAAACACTGGCAGACACCCATTTGAAAAAAGCTTTGATGGAAGAGCTGTCGGCAGTGTCCAGCTGGAGAACAATCTCGGTGATCTCCTTAAGCACATCCGTATCTGCATCATGCCCGGCAGCACATGCGACAACTACCCCTTTTTTGGCTGCTTTGAATTCATTAAGTCCTTTACGCCAGTCATCAGTAGGGCCACCATCCGTCATCAGGAAAACGAGTGGACGCCAGTCGCCTTTTGTCTCCGCTGTCGTTTTCTGAACTTCTGAATCAATTCGGTTTGCAGTCAGGGATAAGGCTTCGCCCAGAGCGGTAGTTCCGCTTGCCGAAAAAGAGGGGAGATTGAAACTGAGGAGATCTGTAAGAGGTACGGCCTGACGTGCAGTAGAATCGAAAGTAATGACAGAGACATATGCAGTTTCCAGTGCATAAGGATCCTGCTTCAGGGTGGTCAGTAGTGTCTGGACACCATTTTTAACTGCCTCTATAGGCTCTCCGTGCATTGAACCTGATGTATCGAGAAGCAGATAGACGGGAAGTCTTCTCATCTTAAACTTTCCTTAATGGTTGATGGGGGAGCTCATTTCCTGAACATGGTTTTATAAACACTTCATATCATATTACTAAAAACAAAGGCATATAGTTAGTTCAGCAATCACAAAGTGAGATTTTCACGTTGTTTCAAACGCGCGAGTTGGTTGAACAACAATACAAATTTGCAATATTTCAACAATACGATCCCCGCCATTTTTAGTAGGCATTCGCCATATTGATAACCCGTCGCCGGGAAACTGGACAGGTCATAATCTATATAAAATATGGTTTAACGTTTTTGCATTTAATAATACGGCGACGATGGTTAGTTAAAAGAAAACTAATAAAATAAAACACAGGGATTATTTATGAATTAAGAATCTTTATTTTATTAATTTGCTTTTTATCTGTAGTTATACAATAAACACCTGTTGGGAAAATGGTAAAGATTGCCGATTAGTGGAGTGAGAACAACCACCCCACTAATATTCTGCTATTTCTTCATTTCATTGATAATTTCATCAATTTTTAACTCTACTAATTTTTCTACTGCCTCGCTTCTTGATGTACCGCTTAGCGCAGCCAGTTTGTCAATTTTGCGAAGAACACGGCGTCTTATCGACAGGGAAACGGAAGTTTTTATATCCTTATCCAGTACCACCCGTGCCCCCTGGTCATGTGTTTTTAAATCAGAATTAAGGTCCAGCGCCTCACTCATTCTCTTTAGTGTTTTCTTATCCAGTAATCCGGAGTGTACCATCTGATAGGAGTGGCCAGCCTTACTGTATTTAATTTCAGCAGCGTAAGTTTCCCTCAGCTCTTTAAGCGCCCGGCTTAGTGTCGGCTCAGAACAGGCCAGCGTCGCGGTGATGGATTGCGCCGATACAGGCTTCCCTGAGCCAAGTATGTTAGCCAGGGTGTAAACTCTTTCCTGTCTGGTGTTTAATTGCATATTCAGTCGGTACCTGCCATCTGGGTCAGTGGTTCTATAGGCTGAAAAATGTAAGTTGAACTCATTTTCCTGATCAGACCTCGATCACCCAATGCTTCAATAGGGTCAACGCCACGCAGATTCCCGAAGTTGATTAGCTCGATTTCAGAGCGGCGTACCCGCCAGGAAATAATGTACTCATCTTCAAGATATCCAGTGCGTTTACTCACCCGCTGAGTGAAGCCTGAAATGACGGCCTGTTCAAACGGAAGCGTCTGAAAAACGATTGCTGCTAATCTCAGCAGGCATCCGTGAACGTGTTTAGCGTAACTTTCCCGGACCGCTTTCTGTGTCATGGCTTTTTCATTGATATCAGTTCCCCGGGCATTCACGCTATACACTTTATCAGGCATATCCTCAATCTCAGGTAAATCAACATCAAGCCAGACTGTTGATTCTTCAGGCCGTACCTCAAACGTCACCAGCGTTTCTCGCGGCCATTCTGTTTGCGAGAAAACTTCCTCAAGACAATGTTCAAAGAAGCGGGCGTCAGATCGGAATTGCTCTTTCGCTAAAGCTACAGAGTCCGTGCGATTTTTTTCATGCTCCTGGTACTGATGCTGCCATTCTGCGTACTGCTCAGCCCAGGCTATACGCTGTTTCTCATAACGCTGCTTCAGCAACGCATTTTCACGTTCAATATCAGCGACTGTCACCTGCCACCGCCGAAGATTTTCGTTCTGTCGCTCTTGTCGGGCTGCATCAGATTCAAGCCATCCCCCAAGGAAACCGCGACCGGCATGCTCATCAGGTTCTGGTGGAAGAGGTATATATTCAGGTTTGTTTGGTCGTACCGGCGCAGGAAGAGTGAAACTGCCCTGACGGAGCGCCAGGTACTGTGTCTCGAGCGTGGCCCAGGTATTCCCTCCCTTTGGGGAAGGGGAGAGTTCATGGATATTGGTTATCGCTGTTACGGTGGACATCAGTTTTTCCACCACCAGCTCCAGTTCAGACCTCAGACCGGGATCTGCCTGATGCCTGGTATTCACTCTTTCCCGTGCTGTTCTGTCAATCCGGGTGCGGTAACTCAGTCCCGTTCCGGGAAGGCCCAGGTTGGCAAACGTTCCATTCTTTCCCACTGACAGCGAAGCTCCACGGGGGCCAATACTCAGACTGGGGGCCCCGTTACTCAGGTTAACCCTGACCCCCGGGATAATGCTGATCGATTTACGAAATCTGAATCCCATATATGCTTCCTCAGTGCTGCTTAGAAACTGGAATAAGCCTGATTCCTTCCGGATTTTGCCCCGTAGTCAGACCGTATACCTGTCCCCGTCCCAGGATCCCCTGAGCCCACCGGCGATGGGTGGCCGGTTCACACATCGCTCCCTGAGATTTGAAGACTGCCTGGGTGGAATTCAGAATTCGTAACGCATCTGAATGCTCACCAGGAGACACTTTAAGCGCCTCCTCTATGACACTAATCTGATCAGGATGAATGGCCGTTTTACCCACCAGCCCATGGGCGATATCCATAGAGAGTTCTCGTCCCAGAACGCCGTGATCGTCGATGTGTTCGCATACTGGTGCGGTAAGCGCAAAATCACGAGGAGCGAATACTGACACAAGCATTTTTATGACATAACCCATAGGAGTGTCATAAAGGGTCAGATCCCGTGGCCGTCGCAGAGACACGACGTTCATGAGATCGTTTCCGCCGATCCGCAAAGCGATTATGCGGTCACGGCAGTCATGACTCGAAAGTTCATTTGCCAGCGCCTGCATTTTAATAACATCATAGACTTCTTCGGTTTCAAGCGTTGGCATCATCATCAATGATGTTCCTGCCATGATGTCCCACCAAACCGGGAGCGTGGAAAGGGTGAATTTGGGCAGTACAAAACCATCAACTGCACTCAGGTCGAAATTAGTCGTTAACCATCTCCCCATATCAGGGTGACGTGGGCGGATAAATACCAGTGGGTACTTCTCATCATCGTTGACGGCTCTTGCGTGTCTCAATTGCTTCAAAAACAGCGAAAGATTCTGAATCGCAAGAGGGATGTCATGCTCGCTGACCGCATCTTCCAGGCAGACAACCAGAGAGCGTAGCCCCGGTATTTTCCCTTCCAGAACGACCTCAGCGATATCCTTGCGTGTGGCAGGCATATACAGCGTGGCACCGAGTTCCCATGGGGTGGGTTGTTTTTTCATCAGCGTACCTTTTTGATAATGGTAACCGCACGATACTGACCGAGCGTATCCCCGGCTTCCGTCACCTGGATACCTTTCTCTTTTGCCAGCCCAACCAGAAGAGAAACATCCGGGTCATCCATCTGGCGAACAAAAACATGATCAGGTACACGACGCAGAACCGCCCGCGTCGCTTCAGCGATACCCGGCTTAATGCGGTTAATGCTGTCCACCTCATAACGCGCAGCAAGGCTCTGGATAACTTTTCTGCTCAGCTGCCAGCGTGCGGCATTTTTCCCTGCGTCCCAGTCAGAAGCGGGAAGGGGTTTACCGTCAAGCTGTTCACGGAAATGTGCTACCGTATCCACCAGCATCTGGCTGCATTCAAAAGACTGAAGGTGATCGCAAACCACACAGCCATGCAGGCCTTCTTCGGCCCAGACAGAGCGCGAAATCAGACCCGAGACAGGCGCGCCCATGATACCGAACGGGATAAGCCAGTCATCGTCACTGGCAGCAAGCCAGGCACATCCGCAGGGGTCAGCCAGCACAACCAGTCGAGGCTGCTCCGGATAACCGGGACGGTCCTTCAGTGTGCGGGATAATTCGCCGGTAATAGCTCCTTTTCCCGTCCAGCCGTCGACAAACACTATGCCACCAGTACCATGGCGTGATTCGATAAAATCAAGCGCCGCAGCATCAATACCCCTGTCGCGGATAATGCTGATCCCGTAGTGGAAAGACTGTTTTCCCATCGCACGCAGAGCCTGATGCAGCATGACCCCCAGTGGAACACCAGCTCTGACCAGGCTGACCAGGACAATGGGTTCATCGCCAGCACGACGGGCCAGTTCACGAGCAAGATAAGATACCTCCCGTGCCAGACGTGCAGCTCCCGAGTCAAGCGCACGGGTGAAAAGATCCAGGTGCCAGCGGGTCGGCTCTGGTTCCTGGCTTAACATGTCGGAATAATGCATTTTTCCTGACTGAATCAGTTCTTCCTTCAGGTCAACCGGTGTCATCTCCATGACAATGGGTTTCAGCAAAAAGTGAACATCGTCCGGTTTATAGGAACCAGAAAACGGGGCAAAATGCGACATCTTATTGCTCTCCAAAAATACGCTGTGATATGGCCTCGGCAAACTGACTCTGGCGTGGAAGACCAAACCAGCTGCAGAGTTTCATGAACCGATGGTCGCTCAGGCTGTCACCCAGCCCCATCACCGGGAAAACCCCGCGCTCCTGACGCAGTTTCTCCAGCAACCATGAAACGGCCAGCCCTTTTTCTACCGGGCAGGGTAACCAGGCAATGTTGTTGCTGTTACGGTGGATGTAAAACCCTTCGGTCGAAAAAACGCGCTCAATCTCATCCCCGACAGCGTTCAGTTCATCAAGCTTCGTGCTGTCGCGGTGCTTCATGACCAGATACACCGGCGTACCCTCATATTCGTAGTTGAGGCGTGCCCAGGCATTAATGCCTCGCGCATCCATGAGCTCGGTGATGATATGTTGCATTGATGTTAAGCGGTCGGCGTAGGAGGACAGGCACTCCAGCATATGGGCTTTCCAGTCGCTGTCTGGCGTACCATCTGGACGAAGGATCACCGCGCCATGAGTGGTCACGGCCCAGGAACGGAAGGGGATCTGTACCCGACTGATTTCTTCCGTACCTCTGGCCGTCACCGGAATGAGGTCCGCATGTTCCAGCAACCAGTCCACCAGCATGGCCTGCTCTTCGGTCATAAAACTGCGAGGCGTGAGGCTGCGATCCAGTGCGCCGGTCCGGAACGGTTCAAGGGCAAGTTCATCAACCATTTTTCGGCGGGTCTGGAACAGGGTGTCATCGAGGTCGCTGAAGACGACGGGCTTATTCATAGGTAATCACCTCTACGGTGGGAGCAACAGCGGAAAGCGCCTCAAGCAGCCGGGGGTCCACGCTGGAAGCTGGCGTTTCGCAACAAATCAGGATCCGGTCAAACTGCTGATGAGCAACGTTATAGACATAATTTGGAATACCCAGTCCGTAGTTATCGCTGAAAGCAATGGCGGACTGGATAGCATAACCAGTGGAAATCGGTGAGCGGGTCGTCGAACTGAACACGACCTGAGCACCTGCCGCTTCAAGTCGCTCAGCCAGCAGGAACGGCTCCCAGACAAATTCACCGGTGCCCAGTACCAGAATGTTTTCACCATGCGAAACCTGAACCTGGAGACCCAGGTCACTCGCCGGTATCTGCATCCCGAGTCGCCCCCAGGATTGTTTGCCTGTGATCGGGACGTTCCCTCTGGAGGTCACATTTACCTGGGGCATGACAGGAAGCGGGGCATCCGGTTCGGGTGTCCAGCGCCAGTTGCCGGAGATGAGCGATACTGTATGTAGGGGCAGGGGGCTGTACTGACTGAGTGCTTCTCCGCTCCAGTCAGTCAGCGTGACAGCAATAACCCGTCGTACCTTCCGGAGTGCACCCGATGCACGTAATGAGGCGAGAAGATTGAGGAACGTTTTCCCTGTCGTGGCTTCATCATCCACGAGCACTAATGTTTGTGCCTCCGCTACGGTTTTCCGCATGGCCGCAGAAACTGGATAGTAGATCAGGTGGTCTGTGGCATGGCTGTGCTCTTCTTTAAACTCGCACAACAGTTCGGCATCGACCGGATGGCGGGTTGATGTCAGATAAACACAGTCAGGGTGATGCTTGCGCACCTCATCAAACACTCCCGCCCCGAGGCCGACAGCCGTCTCAGCCATCCCGATAAATACCACCGGCCCGTCCAGAGTCCCGGGAAACTTCTCCGCCAGCTGTGTATAAACATTGCGCATGACCAGAGGAGAGACAGGAATATGTCGACCCAGCACTTTACTGACAAACAGAAATGCGCGTTTTGGATTCCGCCGTTCGGCGATATCAAAGAGATCAGTAAGAGGATAATCGGTTTCCTCGCTGCTTACCTCAATTCGCCCACAGGATAATGTCTTTTGATAAACGAAATTACCATCAATTGCTGACATATCTGCCTCCATTAATCAATTCTGTTGGTCAATGATGCCGGATAGAGAATGACATCGGTGACAGAGCGGACGACTGCAGGTGAAAAATCAGTTTTCGCTGACTGCCTGACCTGATCATCATCCATCAGCCCAAGTGTATGGAAGGCATACAGACCCGGAAGATTCACGCCACTGTACCGCGTATAACCAATACCTCCTGAAGGCCGCATGTTAATTTCCAGCAATAGCGGTTTGCCTTCGGCATTATGGCGAGTCTGTACATTGACCATGCCGTCTGCGTTCATTAGGCGGGCGCAGTTGATGGCAAGTTCAATCGCTTCCCCTTCATTTTCCAGATACTGAAGCACACCTTCTTTACGCCGCCCGATAGCGGCCAGGACCGTGCCTTGACTTACCACCATATCCACAGAGTATTCTGGTCCGGGTAAATAGGGCATCAGTACTTGTGGAGTAAAGCAGTCCATCCGGGCATGAGCAGCCAGAAACTGTGATGGGTGGATAACACGGCTATCAGGATTGTTGAGAAAAGCTACCGGGGAAACATTGTCATCAAAACGCCAGAATCCCATGCCATAAATGCCTGTAACAGGTTTAATGCAGAGGCAATCAGAAGGGAAAGGGGGATGACTCAGCAGAGTACGAAGCTCGTCTACATTTTTTACCCGAACCGACGGGACAACCGGAAGTCCATTTTTTTCCATAAACTCGGAAAAAGTAACTTTTTCATCGGCTAATTCAAACCAGTGAGTCCCCGTTGACCCGGTAGTCAGGTGGATACCAGAACGTTGAATGTTTTCCCGGTGGCTTTCAAACCATTTACAGTTGCGACCAGTATGTATCGCATTAATACCATGAGCACTCGTAATTGAATGGATAAATGAAAGGCGTTCTTCTTCACTTTTTGGTTCGAGCATTGAAAAATCGGAGACTGACAAGATCTCATTTCTATCATTGCGATGAGACGAAAAAACAACAATATTCTGATTTTCCTTTTCCGCAAATGATTTTACCCCAAGAACAATGTCTCGCTGGGAAGATAGTCCTTCCATAAACCAAATTTTCTTAGTCATGTTTTATAATTGTCGCCTGATGAGAGGATGGTCGTTTTATGATACTTGAGTCTAAGAACACCCACGCACCGTGTCAATCATAATATGATAAACACTGTGTGTTTTTGAATTTCTTAAAAATAAAATAATAATGATATATATCAAAAGCATACTTGAGAATAAAATCAGTAGTGACAATGTAATGAAACGTAAATTATGAAAACCTACCAGTTTTTATCTTGCGGGTGAACTTTGTCATGATATGATTTTGATGTTGCTTCACTGAATATGAATTTTAAAAAACCTCAGTCAATACCTTTAAGGAATGAATATGGTTTCTTTAAGTAAAAACCAGACGGTATCACTCAGCAAACAATCCACTGCTCTCAGCCAGCTTCAGTTCGGCTTAGGTTGGGATCCTGTTAAGAAAAAGGGATTATTTGGCAGCTTTTTTGGTGGCAATGATTCCATAGATCTGGATGCAGGTTGCGTTCTTCTGGATGTGGCAGGTAATAAAATTGACACCATCTGGTTCCGTAAACTGAAATCCAGCTGTGGTTCTGTCGTCCACTCCGGCGATAACCTGACGGGTGAGGGGGATGGCGATGATGAAATCATTCGCGTCGATCTCACAAAATTGCCGGCAAATGTTGAATACCTCGCCTTTACCGTGAACAGCTTTCGTGGGCAGTCCTTCAACGATGTCGATAACGCCTTCTGTCGCGTCGTGGATCAGACCAATAAGGAACTGGCCCGTTATCAGCTGACGGAACAAGGTGCTCATACGGGTATCATCATCGCTTCCCTGCGCCGCAACAACGGAAACTGGGATTTTACCGCCCATGGTAAAGCAAGCGGTGGCCGCACAATCGACGATATGCAATTCGATATCGTAAGTACGGTGGTTAACGTATGAACCTGACACCGGGGGGCAATGCCCCTTTAATAGCTCAGGATCTCCGCGTGAGGGTCATTTCTGGGGGTCCTGTTGACGCTTCGGCGTTTCGATTATTCGCTGACGGGAAAGTTCGGGGTGACAGCGATATGGTCTTTTACGGGCAACCCCGTAATGAAGATGGTTCCATTAGCTTCAGTGCTGAAGGGACCAATAGCGTTTTCACCGTTGATCTGTCCCGCCTCAAGCCCGACGTGCAGAAAGTCGCCTTCACCGTTACCTGTGACGGCAGTCATACAGTTTCCTCCCTGAATCATCTGTCCATACAAATTGAAAGTGGCAATACCTCGCTGATCAGTGGTCAGGTAGAACTGAGTGGCCGTCAGGAAGCCGCTCTGATCCTCGGTGAAGTCTATCGCAGGAATGGTGACTGGAAATTTCGTTTTATCGCCCAGGGCTTCAATGGCGGCCTGAAACCTCTCGCTGAGTACTATGGCGTCAACGTCGCGGATGAGCCAGCTCCAGTCACTCCGCCACCAGCGCCTCCGGCTCCGCCTAAAGTTAGCCTGAGTAAAGTTTCTCTGACAAAAGAGAAGCCTGCCATCAGCCTTGCCAAAAAAGACAATTTTGGTGAAATCCGCATCAATCTGAACTGGCATCGTGGCTCGGGTTCAGGCGGGTTACTCGGCGGTATGTTTGGTTCGAACAAAGCGATAGACCTGGATCTCGGTGCATTCGTTGAGCTCGCAGATGGTTATAAGTCAGTTGTTCAGGCACTCGGTAATGCTTTTGGTAACTATCACTCTGAGCCATATGTTCAACTGCAGGGTGATGATCGTACCGGCGAGGCTCTGGATGGGGAATGGCTACACATCAATGGCCGCGAATGGAAAGAAATTCGCCAGGTACTGATATATGCCTTTATCTATCAGGGCGTGCCCAGCTGGGACAAAACCGATGGCGTGGTGACATTACATGTTCCTGAGCAACCACCGATTGAATCACGTCTGACTGAAGGTGATAACAAACGCACGCTGTGTGCGATTGCCCGTCTGGTCAACGAGAACGGTTCCATTCGTGTGGAACGTATTAACCAGTACTTCAGAGGCCAGGAGGAAATGGACCGCGCTTTTGGCTGGGGGTTTCGCTGGTCCAGAGGTTCCAAATAAACGCAATGATGAGGGTATGAGAATGAGTTTTTTCGACAAAGTAAAAGGGGCTTTGACCTCGGGTCGTGAGGAATTGACCCGCCAGGTAGGCCGTTACAAAAACAAGAAATTTATGCAGGGTACCGTCGCGGTATGCGCCCGTATCGCTGTTGCCAGTGACGGTGTCAGCTCCGAAGAAAAACAGAAGATGATTGGATTTCTGCGATCCTCAGAAGAGCTGAAAGTCTTCGATACAGCAGAAGTTATCGAATTTTTTAACAAGCTGGTGACCAGTTTCGACTTTGATCTGGAAATCGGAAAAGGCGAAACGATGAAATATATCCTCGCCCTGAAAGACCAGCCAGAGGCAGCTCAACTGGCTCTTCGTGTCGGTATTGCTGTCGCTAAAAGTGATGGCAACTTCGATGATGATGAGAAGAGTGCTGTCCGTGAAATTGCCCGTTCGCTGGGTTTCGACCCGGCTGAATTTGGCCTCTGATAAACAACGGATAAAGGTACGATATGGTTTCCACTCACATCGGTTTTCCGGCTGAAACAGTGACGGTCTTTGTTGCTCTGTCGGTCGGCGCCATCTTTATTGACCTGTTCATGCACCGACATGACAAGCCAATTTCCCTCAAAAGCGCAGCCTTATGGTCCGTTTTCTGGGTTGTTGTCGCGATGGCATTTGCCGGTTTCCTGTATGTGCATCACGGTGCCGAGGTTGCCAGCCTGTTTGTCACGGGTTATGCCCTTGAGAAGGTGCTGTCAGTTGATAACCTGTTTGTCATGATGGCGATTTTCTCATGGTTCTCAGTTCCGGACCGTTACCGTCACCGGGTTCTGTACTGGGGGATCATTGGCGCTATCGTCTTCCGGGGGATTTTCGTTGCGATCGGTACCGGTCTGCTTAGCCTTGGCCCTTATGTCGAGCTGATCTTTGCCGTTGTTGTTGCCTGGACTGCGGTCATGATGCTCAAAGGCGGTGGGGATGATGACGAAATTGAGGATTATTCTCAGCACCTTGCTTATCGCCTGGTTAAACGCTTCTTCCCGATTTGGCCGAAACTGTCCGGACATGCATTCCTGCTGACACAAAAAGAAGTGGACGCCGAACTGGCTAAGCCAGAAAACAAAGACGTATCTGTAGGGCGACTGAAAAAGGCAGCGCTTTACGCCACCCCATTGATGTTATGTGTGGCTGTAGTGGAACTCTCTGACGTAATGTTTGCCTTCGACTCTGTCCCGGCCATTATTGCAGTCAGTCGTGAACCTCTGATTGTGTATAGCGCCATGATGTTCGCAATACTGGGCCTGCGTACTCTGTATTTCGTACTGGAAGCCCTGAAACAGTATCTGTCCCAGCTGGAGAAAGCTGTTATCGTCCTGCTGTTCTTCATTGCGTTTAAGCTGGGTCTGAACGCTACCGATCACATCTGGCACCATGGTTACAGCCTGTCTGCGACCACCAGCCTGTATGTCGTACTGGGTGTACTGGCTCTTGGTATTCTGGCCAGTGTCATCTTTCCGGAAAAGCCGGAAGCTGAAAATAAAGAAAGCTGATCTCAGCTGATTAATGATTAACGAAAGAGGATAAATAGATGAGCGTTTCACTATCTAAAGGCGGCAACGTTTCCCTGAGCAAAACCGCGCCAAGCATGAAAAACGTGCTGGTTGGCCTTGGCTGGGATGCACGTTCTACGGACGGTCAGGACTTTGACCTCGATGCTTCCGCATTTCTGCTGGCAGCCAATGGCAAGGTTCGTGGCGATGCAGATTTCATTTTCTATAACAACCTGAAATCTGCTGATGGTTCCGTTACTCATACCGGTGATAACCGTACCGGTGAAGGTGATGGCGACGATGAATCCCTCAAAATCAAACTGGACGCGGTACCTGGGGATGTCGACAAAATTATTTTCGTTGTCACTATCCATGATGCTCAGGCTCGTCGCCAGAGCTTCGGTCAGGTTTCCGGCGCATTTATCCGTCTGGTGAATGATGACAATCAGACTGAAGTTGCTCGCTACGATCTGACAGAAGACGCTTCTACTGAAACTGCCATGCTGTTTGGGGAGCTGTATCGTCACAACGGAGAATGGAAATTCCGTGCGGTTGGCCAGGGTTATGCTGGTGGACTGGCTTCCGTGTGCGCTCAGTACGGCATCAACGCGTCCTGATAAAAAGTAACTTTCTTACCCAAATCATTCGGGGGTGATGCCCCCGATATCCACGACCCGATATCTACGATTAGCAGGAGCAAAAAATGGCTGTTTCTCTCGTTAAAGGCGGTAATGTTTCTCTGACTAAAGAAGCCCCGAGCATGAATGTTGCTCTGGTTGGCCTGGGCTGGGATGCACGCGTTACTGATGGTCAGGCATTTGATCTGGATGCATCAGTATTCCTTGTTGGCGAAAACGGTAAAGTGCTGTCCGATTCGCATTTCGTATTTTATAACAACACCACCAGCCCGGATGGCGCAGTACAGCATCAGGGTGACAACCGTACCGGTGAAGGCGACGGTGACGATGAGCAGGTCAAAATTGATCTGACAAAAGTGGCCGCAGACGTTAAGAAGCTCGTATTCGCAGTCACCATTCATGAAGCAGACAGCCGTAAGCAAAATTTCGGCATGGTCAGTAACAGCTTTATGCGTGTGGTGAACAACGATAATGGCTCCGAGATTGCACGCTTTGACCTGTCAGAAGATGCCTCAACTGAAACCGCAATGATTTTCGGTGAACTGTATCGCCATGGCGCGGAATGGAAGTTTAAGGCTGTAGGACAGGGCTTTGCTGGTGGCCTGGCTGCGCTGGCAACCCAGCACGGCATCAACATCTGATAAACCAGTAAAACCAAACCCCGGCCTGTCCGGGGTTTTTTCTACCCGCTGAGTGATCCCTTTACCCGGCAACAAGGAGCCTAAATGCAATTACAATCAGGACAGAACATTCCGCTTCACACAGCTACACTGACTCTCCGGCTTGATTATCCCCCCAGTCCTGGATTTCACAGTACCCCTGAGACTTGCCTGTTTATGCTGAATGCTGAGGGAAAAGTGACAGGCGATGCCGATTTTATCTTTTACAACAATCTCAGTGCCGCCGGTGGCAGTGTGAAACTCAACCCCGGTCACCAGTACGCAGTCGTTCATTTTGCGCTTGACCAGATCCCGGATACGATTCAGAAGATTGCAATCACTATGGTGATAGATGGCAGTGATACGATAAGCGGCCTCGCGCAACTGAAACTTTCTGCTGAAAGTCAGGCCACCTTTTTTGTCGATCTCAATGGCCGCACAGAAAAGGCAGTAATTATGGGGGAAGTTTACCGATACCAGGGCAACTGGAAGCTCAGGGCGCTTGGGCAGGGATTTAATGGCGGGCTTGAGCCACTGGCAGTTAGCTATGGTGTGGACGTGGAACCTGCAGCAGAAGTTGTACCGCAACCAGCCAGGATCAGCCTTGAAAAGAAACTCGAAGGTAAAGCGCCTGCGCTTATCAGCCTGGCTAAGAAAGCCAGTATTTCACTGGCAAAACACAAACTGGATACCGTTGAAGCACGAGTCGCTTTTGTTCTCGATGCCTCAGGCTCAATGACCGGCCAGTTTAAAAAAGGCCATGTACAGGCCGTTCTTGACCGTATAGCTGTCCTGTCTGTCCAGTTCGATGATGACGGCACGATGGATGTATGGGGCTTTGCTGAGCGTCACAAGAAATACCCTGACGTCACACTGGACAACCTTGACGGATACATTGCTGCAATTCAGAACACGGGTAAACGATCTGCCTGGGAAATCCTTCCCGGCCTTGGCGGGACGAACAATGAGCCGCCAGTCATGAATGAGGTTATCGATTATTTCAAGGATAGCACCCTACCCGTTTTTGTCGTGTGCATTACAGATGGCGGGATCAGCAAAACACGAGAAATTAAAGAGGCCATCCGCCGCTCAGCCAACTATCCTGTCTTCTGGAAGTTCGTGGGACTGGGCGGATCAAATTATGGGATTCTGGAGAGGCTGGACACCTTTAGCGACCGTCGCGTAGACAACAGCAACTTTTTTGCGATCGATAATTTTGCCCACATAAAGGACGAAGAGTTGTATGAAAAACTTCTCGAAGAGTTCAAAGACTGGCTTGGACTGGCAAAAAAGGAAGGCATTATCTGACCCATCGCCCCGGTAAGGGGCGATAGGCCTGCTGCCATGACGACATCTTTTCAAAGTACGCAGAGCTAAACAGGGCTATATGCAGATGTGATCGCTGAAACCCAACTTCACCCAGTAATTTATACCCAGGAACACATCGGCAGGGATGAAAAAAACCCGCTCGGAAAAGCGGGCTGAAAGTAGGTATTCCAATGGTAACAGGTTGAAGCATACCTAATAGTCCGAGCTACCGACTTACCAGGATGCACTCTTTTTTTGACCAGTTACAGTGGTTAAATGTAGAATATATGTTGCCTTTATGTAAAGAAGAAATTACAGAACGATAAAGGGCAATTTTTATCTGATGATTAGCTTCGACGGAAGTTTACGACGGAAACCTTGATGGAAGTGACGCCAGTGAGGCTCAGTCGCTGCGGAAAGGAGTTCATAATCACCCCGCGTATCACCCCATGCCCGAAGATGATAGTCAGTCAGAGGTCCATATTCTTTTTCAAGCCGGATAATTTTCTGTGAGCACCTGCAATTATGGCCACTGATTCTGCCAGTCAGAATGCCGTCTTTTGTCTCTAATTGTGTACCAATCAGTTTGATCCTAAGTTTTTCGGCAAAGGGTCTGAGTACAATTTCCGGCGACGCAGAACATAAGGTGACGATCGCGCCGGAAGTGACTTCATTCGCCACAGCAATCAAACCTGCCGGGCGCATGAGGCGATGCCAGTAGAGCTGACAGAATTCCTCTGCTTTAGAAGACACCCACTTTTCCTCTACACCAGTAAGAAAAGTTGTAATGAGCGTTTCTTTTAGCTCATCACGCGTCATCTGCTTACCCATACAGCGTAACGTGGGTAGAGCCATGCTGACGATACGTCGCGAAAACGCCCGATTGCCAAAGGCAAACCGCAGAAAAGGGATAAAGCTATCATGCCGCGTTAACGTACCGTCAAAATCAAATACAGAAAGCATGCGGGGCTGAATGACGTTCATCGTGATCTTATTCCGTTGGATAGTAGGTTACTTCTGCCAGCCGCTGCACTATACCACCAGGACGCGAATAACAGTAACTGCACGTGAGGTGCTAACATCCTGCTCGCGTCAAAATGAAGGGCAGGGGTCCAGGCACCTCCTGAGAAAAAAGTAACTTTTTCGTGATTGTGTGCTCAGTAAAATCTGATGCGGTAACCCCATACTCTGGATCGGCGGAGGGCAGTATATTACTGTTCCTTCACAAGTAATGAGTTCTGATCTCTGTAAGCATACCTGTCACATTCAGCACCCTGAAACCGTACCCCGGAACTGTCTGGTGTCAGGACAAGTCCACCTTGTGCAGCATGTACGTGGAGAAGCTTATCCCCACCCGACACATTCAGATGTAGTGCAGGCACGCCATGATTGATTTCCGGTAATACACCTAAGCAAAGCTGACCTGTATCGTCCGCCACCTCGATTGAGGTCTGGTTATCCAGATGGTAGGTGGCCGTATAAATTCTGCTATCCGCTTCATGGCAAACCGGTTCACCTTCAGGGATACGCCAGTCCGTCATTCGTTTAATAACAGGAGCACCGACAGATTATTTTTGTGCGGCCACAATAAGCAGAGATTGCAGGGCAGCTCTGTCAGAGTTTCGGATCGCCCTGTCGAGGATAGTTTCCTGTCCCTCGTCTGCCCAGGCTTCAACATGATAATTTGACCATACGTTACGTTCAGTCGAAGGCAGACGGTCATCGGGTTCAATGTGGAGTGTGGGGGTACACTCTATGTCTGAAAGATAGGGCTTTGCGACATCGCCATCCGTAATGCCGTTGACCCGTCCACCACAGTGATCAGCAATTACCCGCCCTATATCCAGCATGAAGGCCTGGTGCGCCTCACGGGAGTCAAGTTCACCCAGCAGTTCAGGTTTAATAAGAAGACCGGTTACGATTTCAGCCAGTTCATTGGGTAATATTTGCTTTGTCATAATGCCTCACAAAATAGACAGATCAGTACAGAAGAGTGGAGGGAGAATGCCCGGACCAAAGAAAATCACATAACGTTCAGGTACGATTTCATCACCCGGAACTCATCAGGAGTGATTGGTTTCATACTGGGTTTTTTGATGGCAGAGCCAGAACTAAATTGTATCCCTCCTTCGGCATCTTTTTCCCCACCATCGCGATATTTAAGCTGAATCTCATCATACCTATGCGCTGCATTAACGCTGTTCGGGCAACGCAATATAAACGATACTGGATATTCAAGCTCACCGACGACCTCTGTAAATTCACAAAAGAAGTAATTCATCTTCTCGGCGAAAGCGGTTCGTTCAGCCTCCAGAAAATTGTGTAGACCTGTCCACCGGATGAAATCCTTGCTCACGACACAGGCAGCGCCTCCAAACCCGTCAGGCCTTTTTAAGTTACTGCATGTAAAAGCAATTTTGAACTCTATCAATTCGTTCCTGTCAAATGCAATAAGTGCCGCCTGAGCAAACAGCGCACCATGTTCAGAATTGAAATCACCGAGATCACTGTTAATAAGAAAACCTTCTGGGCATTTTTCCCCATCAAAATGCCAGTCCAGGTCTTCAGGAATATCTGAAACATTTCTGAATGGATGGTTCAGGACACAGTGACGTACAATAATCTCCATTTCTGACAGGCCGTTTGTGTTATCACATGAAATTAGTTTTTGAATAAAACTATCATCCGGTTCAAACAATTCATTCATTGCCTCAAGTAATATATCAGCTTGAGTAGGATTTGCTTCGATAAGGCAAGCACATTCTGAATAATAGTCAGCCATGATAAACCTCATATCTGTTTAGAAGATTACGATCGATTATGAATAAGACCATCATACTAAACCAAACCGGCTCATCAAGGGGGTATTTCCACCGGAAGCAATAATAATTAAGGTCAGATTCATAAATTCTGGATAATAATAACCACCCCCTTAAATGGTACAAAAAACCCTTGAAAACAGTGAGAAATATTGGGCTTGCAAAATTTAGTTTTTCTGATTGAAGCTTTGTATTCTATCCAGCTTTATATATAAGAGATAATGGTAGCGCTGAAAAACAGACGTTAAACTCCATAATTGTAATAGTGCTAAGAACATAATCAATCTCGTCCAGCAATTCAGCCAGTGTGTAACACCAAATATAGTCCTTTCTGTATGAAGTTATCCAGAATGATGACCACCATTCCTTAATCAGCAGGTAAATATGATTAGTTGTAAGTCCTTGTCCATGGGTATCGTTTCGCCACTCTTCTAACCAGCGTTTATGTTGACCTGGAACACAGAAAGACAAGTAAAGCCTGGATTTTGCAACGTTAATTTCAAGTTGATATTTCAATAGGTTAGATTCTTTCTTTGTCAGGCGCTCCACCCTTTGATCATGAATCCGGTCACGGTGTTCGCGGCGCTGAAAAACCCTGTTCTGTAACTCCGGGAACATGGAAACTGCCAGAGACCAGGAAAGAGGGAGAATAAAACACTCTCCACGAGATTCAATCAGAATATCGATAGCACGCAGGTATTCAACTTTAGTTGCTTCGCCACGAACAAATGGATCGTAACTCGAATCAACCTTTCTCAAGTCATTCGAGCTAATTTGCGATTTACCTGTAAGTTCTTTAAAAAAGGCTTTGACGTAGGCCAGTTCTCCTGTTTTCCGTCCCAAAGCTCTGCGATTCTCCACAGAAGCAATAGAAGCCATTGCACATCGCTGGAAAGGGTTAATCGGGACAAGCGTGGAAGATATCATTAATTACCATCCTTAGAGAATAGGAAGCACATAAAGACATATTATCAGTAATTATTTCACTTGCTAGTACCTATTTATATAATAGTGCTTATGAATAATATTCAAAAACATTTAATATTTTTCGGAGTCAACTTCAAACACGAGAAAGCAACTTTTAGCACACCCATAAACCGGAAGCATATAAAAACAGTGAGCAAAGGGAGGGTTAAAGCAATTACTAAGCCTTACATGAAAGGCTTAGTAAAGGAAATCAGGGATATTACTTAGTGATACAGCTTTCAACTAGTGAAGCAATGAATTTTCTTTCTGCATAACATCCTTTCATTGATTGCGGATCAAAAACAATATTATCAGCTTCGACATAGCGTAGCCTGTGGTATACAGACAAACGCGCTTCATTCCTTTTATGCTCTTCAAGTACCGGGGTGTAATCATGATCGGTCATTCCTATAACAAAGAAAGCACAAATGACAGATAGTCCAATGATAAAGAAGGGAGCATGTTCCAGGAAAGAAGACATTGTTTTAGATACGTTTACGTCAAAAATATCAACAACAGCATTACTGAATAAGGTAATAATTATAAGTAAAAACATTACACCGATAACACAGGAAATCCGGAGGACCATTTTTGTGTTGTCAGGCTCAGCAGTAACTTCATCAGGTGGTGCAAAGACAGTAGAACGAGTCGTCTTCTGCATTTCCGAACCGGCATAACCTCCGCCTCCCAGAATAACAGAGTCTCCCGAAATGCCGCCCCCCAGTACTGAACCTGATCGTTCAGTGGTTGAAGTTTCCTTCAGATAAAGGGAGTGCAAAGGGATCCCGTCAGTTGGTGAATAATGAACTTTCATGGTAGTCATAGTAAGGCTCCTGATTATTGATACTTTTATAGTACTGTGAGCCTGAGGACAATTTTTCCTTTAAAAGGGTGAAATCGCTATTTAACAATTTTTTTTACCGGGCACGAAAGGATAAAAACCGTAGTTGTCCTGCAAAAGCATCCAATTATGGAAAAACTATGAATGCAACATGTTGACGAGAAAATCTGATGGAAAAAGTTTACCTGTCTGGTATTGTCAGTAAAACCGGCAAAGGATTCAACTAACCAGGGGTGGTTTGTTGAATACGGAGCAGTAGCAGCCCCTTTGCCGGTTTGTCATCCTTTCATGCCTGCATCACTTTCCTTCCTGCTACTTGAAGACATTAACATACGATCTGCAAAAAAGAAGCCCACATTTCGTTATGGGAGTGAACTACTTTTTTCACGAAAAGGGTCTCTCTGGGCGCACAATACGTGACACCGTCACTTTTAGATGTAAGTGATTTAATATCATTGGATATAGTCACAATGGTAAATGTCAATAGCGATAAAATAACAGAAATTGATTATAAAATTGATGCCTTTTAAATAAAACAAGGTTTCAATATGTCGATATAAAGGCCAACAAAAAGCATGAATTCAGGAATAACCAGAAGTGTGCTCATTTTTCCACCGCGCCAAGAGATGTATAACATCCTATTTACAGTTAGAATAATACCCTTTATTCCATGTGTTAGATTAATGTTATCACCCGAGGTGGGGGTAACCAGCTTCTGAATCAGTCCAAAAGTTACTTTTCTAGTGGTTTTTGTTCAGGTTGCGCTACGCGAAATCTGAAGAAAAACGGAGGGGTGAGTACGTCAGATTTCACGTAGCGCACGGCGACGAAAAGAAAATTTCGTATGATTTCTGGCCGGTTAATTGATCAAAATTGAAATCGCAGGATGAAGTACAACAGGGCTGAAGCCTTTTATGCCAGAAAAGTGCTGATAGTTATAATAGGGCCGAAGCCCTTACTGAAGCATTTTGGCGTTAACTGCAGCCCTTATCGGGCAAATGGGGTAGGGGGCCAGCCGGTGCTACCCATGATGCCCAACCATCCTTTCCATATCGTTCATTATAGTAACTTTCTTTGATCGCCTTACGCGCCAAATATGAAGCAGTATCCATACCAAATACCTCAATAGGAAACAGTTCATGCCCCCCAATATCCGTCAGACAAAAATCTGGGAAAACATCATTATTAGAAGCATCGTATCTCAGGGGTTTGATAAATGACCGCTCATGCTTATGAAGATAATTTAGCATGGTCAGCTCATAACTCGAGTCTGCCGGGATCCAGTTTTCATCAACATTCATCAATGCTATCTGAAGTGGTTTAAGATAGTATGTATCTTTCCCCTTAAATTTACCCAGATCACCTATAGCCATACAGATTACGTTACCTCCTGAACGCCAGTTTGCTATTTCAGAGCTGAATCTCTTCTCCAGTGATGCCCAATTCTCAGTATTCATCAGCACAACTGGAACACCTGAAAAAAACTTTATCGGTAGTCGTTTTGATGCATTCGAGTGTCTTTCAGGGTTATATTTAGAAAGTACATTGAGGCAAATCAGACGCTCTTTATTCATCAGCGCCTCTGATGTCATTTTTATGTTTTTTGTCTCCTGAGGTGTCGAAGGATATGCACCTGCAAGTAAATGCATGGACAGTGGATGTGATGCGACTTTAATTTTTTCCGCAGAGTGGGTTATAAGGTTGAACACCTTGCCAGGATTACGTTTCCCGGCCATTTTCGGATACCAACGATTCAGACCGCTGTCATCCCACAGGAACTGGAGAAGACCCAGCAATGACATGCTATTCTGAGAAACACACCTGATTTATTCCTGTTATCAACCGGTACGATCGAGGTAGACTCCGAGTCAGATGAGGCTAATGCCACGTCTAACCTAATTCCGTAGCCTCCATCTTTAAGGTCTTTGACGACACCTTGTGTATAGCATTTTAGACCTGAATTGTCTTTATCAAGCGTAAAGAAAATACAGTCAGGTGAATGTTGACTACCTGTATTCGGGTACCGTGCCAGGAAATAAGTATCACCGCCTGAGTGATATTTTACGGCAAGTGATTTTTGTCCTTTACCTTTACAGGCACAGCTTACCTTCGCTTCTACCGAAGCATGCGCCCGTGACAAAACGGCGTACCAGCTCTTTTTAAATTCTTCTTTTGTCTGGAAGTCTCTTGAATACCTTTTACTGTCACCTCCATAAGATACAATCACATCATTAACAGTAGACATAAGCCCCCCTTAATTGATCTGAGCCGAGATGCGTTTTCATTCACCTCAGGTAATAATTTTCATATACATTGACACAATAGCATGTTGTTAATAAAGTAACCTATACATTGAAAGTAACTTTTCAAAATCGTTGTGATTTTCCCCTCAAATCACATTTAATGATTATCATCCAGAGACAACCAATGATAAACATCCGGACAACTAGATTATCCATTTTTCCACTGGCTGTTATCCTTTTATATTCCCCACTAACTTCAATTGCCAAAACTTTCTCGGCGAAAGTGGTGCGTGTTATTGATGGTGATACAGTCCAGGCTTATGACGGTGCAACAAATACAAGAATACGGCTCTATGGGATTGATGCCCCTGAAAGTAAGCAAGCCTTCGGGCAGAAGGCAAAGCAAACAATGATTCAGTTAGTAGCAAATCAGGTTGTTAATATTCAGGACCATGGGCAGGACGTCTATGGTCGTATGCTTGGCACAATCTATCTTAACAACAACGATGTTAACGCCATCATGGTCGCAAACGGTATGGCCTGGGCATATCGGTATCAGGGGAGGTTGATTGTTCCTGAATATGGACCTCTTGAACAAAACGCGGCTTTGTTGAATAAATCGAACTTTTGCTGAGTTGAAGGATCAGATCACGTATCTTCCCGACAACGCAGACCGTTCC
>NZ_JAKKOM010000045.1:0-26250 GCF_021739525.1 Klebsiella sp. 2019SCSN059
CCTCTTTCAGAGTCAACCCGTTTTTCAGGATTTTTCTCTTCAACCGAACCGGCTGTTTGTGTGAAGTGATTCACATCTGCCGTGTCAGTGGGAGCGCATTATAGGGATCCCATTTTTTTGCACAAGCCTTTTTTCGATCTTTTTTTCTGAATGGTGATTTTTCACCCTTTTCGCCGTGTAATTGCGCGATTTGCTCAATTTTCACCGTTTTCAGGGGTTGCAGAGCGAGATAAAAGCCACCAAAGTCTTCTTACGCTCCCGTATTTTTGAGGTCAACATGTCTGCTCACCTGCGTCCCTATAAAACATTTTTCCCGCAAATCGGTCTTCGCGTCATGATTGACGCATCCAGCGTCGTCATCGGTGATGTCAGAATTGCCGATGACGTCAGCGTCTGGCCTCTGGTCGCCATTCGCGGCGACGTCAATTTCGTGTCGATAGGTCAACGTAGCAATATTCAGGACGGCAGCGTTCTACACGTGACCCATAGATCCTCTTACAAGCCTGAGGGAAATCCACTGATCATTGGAGAGGATGTGACGGTTGGTCACAAAGTGATGCTGCACGGCTGCACTATCGGCAACCGCGTGCTGGTTGGTATGGGTTCGATCTTGTTAGATGGTGTCGTGGTTGGTGATGACGTCATGATTGGCGCGGGAAGTCTGGTGCCGCAGAATAAACAGCTTGAAAGCGGCTTCCTTTACTTTGGCAATCCGGTCAAACAGATCCGCCCCCTGACAGAGGCGGAGCGGGAAGGCCTAAAATATTCAGCAAATAACTATGTGAAATGGAAAGATGAATATCTGGCTCAGGAGAGCCAGACCCAACCCTGAGCATCTTCCTGATTATCGCGGATCAATGCCTCAGCCTCTTCCTCAAGATCCCAACGATGTTCCCGGAATGCGGCCAGCCACTGCGCTGGCCCCTCTGCGCCAAAACGCTGCTGCAGGAGCTGCCCTGAAATTACGCAGGTTAATTGCATCCCATTCACCAGCACGGGAAAAACCACGCCCTGCCGTTCGGCATCCCATGATTCCCGATCGGGAAACTGAATCGCCTGATTCATGCATTCAGTTCCTGTTGCAGCTTTTCTATAACCGGGGTGATAGCCGGCAGGACGCCGTGCCATAGCAGAACAGCATGGGCGGCTTGCGCCACCAGCATTCCCAGCCCGTCAGCGCAGTGGGTTGCGCCATGCTGCTGGCACCACTGAAGAAATGGCGTCGCCCCTTTCTGGTAAAACATGTCATAGCAATACACGTCGGGGTTAACAACAGACGCCGGGATAGCCGGCACATCACCCTCTATCCCACTGGATGTTGCATTGACGATCAGATCGAAAGTTTCCCCGGCTAAGGTATCCATTTCCCGTGCGCTGACGCTGCCGGTATGGGCGAAGAGCGTGGCTAACTCATGGGCACGAGCATAGGTGCGATTGACGATCGTCACAGCGCACCCCAGCGACAACAGCGGCAGCAGTACCCCACGCGATGCGCCACCGGCACCGATAAGCAGGATCCGCTGGCGTGGCTTAATGAATCCCAGACGCTCCAGATCGCTCAGAAGACCAATACCGTCCGTGTTGTCGCCCAGCAAACGCCCATCTTCCAGACGTTTCAGGGTATTCACCGCTCCCGCCAGCGCAGCGCGTTCTGTCAGTTCATCCGCGCGCGCAAAGGCTTCTTCTTTGAAAGGAACGGTAACGTTGGCGCCCTTTCCTCCTTCCGCAAAAAACTGATTCAGAGAAGAGACAAAATCGTCCAGCGGCGCCAGCACACGTCCATAAGGATGGGTAATCCCTAACTGGCGGGCAAAAAGGTGGTGAATAGAAGGCGACTTACTGTGCGCAATCGGATTACCAAAAACAGCGTAGGTTTCCATGATTCACCCCTGGCGGAACAGTTCACCCGTCAGGGCATCACGTATTTCAGATGGATTTTGACGTCCGCCCGTAGCGCCATCCACGACCGGGAAGCTGTCACCAAACTGAGCACGGACCTCTGCGGTAGTGCGGCAAGGCGGTTGACCGGTGAGATTGGCGCTCGTCGAGACCAGCGGTTTTCCGTAGGCTTCGCACAATTCAATCACCAGCGGATGGTTGGTTACGCGTACGGCCAGCGAATCAAAACGACCCGTCAGCCAGCGTGGTGTTTCAGGACGAGCCGGGAATACAAACGTCACCGGTCCTGGCCAGCAGGAAAAGATTGCTGCCCGCTGCGAGTCACTTAACCGAGAATCATCAATATAGGGCTTCAGCTGCTCAAAGCTAGCGGCAATAAGGATCAATCCCTTCTCAACAGGACGCTGCTTCAGCTCCAGCAGACGCATAACGGCCGTTTCGCTGTCAGGGTCGCAGCCGACGCCAAAAACAGCTTCCGTGGGATAGGCGATGACATGTTCATTATTCAGGACCGCCACGGCATGGGCGACGGCTTCTGAGGGCAGGTTATTGTTCACTGATTTATTCCGCCGGGATCGGCTTTCCACATTGTTTACTGGCACAGAAGCGTCTGGGCCCCTGCGCCGTCTTCTTTTCTATTAACAGCGGGTAATGGCATTCAGGGCATTCGCCCGCCACCGGTTTAAAATTGATAACGAACTGGCAATCAGGATAGCGATCGCAGGAGTGAAAGGTTTTACCGAAACGGGAACGACGCTGGACCAGATGGCCTTGTCCGCACTGCGGGCAAGCAATAGCCGTCTCATCTGGTTTATCAATTAGCTCGGTATGTTCGCATTCCGGATAGCGGCTACAGCCAATGAACATCCCAAAACGCCCCTGGCGTAGCACCATAACCGCGCCGCACGATGGGCATGCTTGCCCCTCCAGCACCTTAACGACATGCCCGTCCGCCTGACTTTTCAGGGGACGGATATAGTCACAGTCCGGATAATGCGAACAGCCGAGAAACGGGCCATGTTTCCCGGAACGGATCACCAGTTCAGCCCCGCACTGCGGGCAGGGCTCATTTTTACGCACCGAAAACAGTGCTGATTTGGTCATAACAACTCGATGTTGCTGCAAAAAGATTAATGCAGCATACCTTCATTTACTTCGAAGAGTAATTCTTCCATTTGCTGATAGGCGTTTTCACAGCCCGGAATATTGAACAGTACCATCAGGATGACCCATTTCAGGTCCTCCAGCTCAAATTCTGCCGTATCCAGCGCCAGTACGCGCTCTATCACCATTTCTCGCGTTTCGAGGTTCAACACCTGAATCTGCTCGAGGAAGAGTAAAAATCCCCGGCAACTGGCATCCAGACGCTGGCACTCCTCTTCGGTATATACCCGAAGCGACAGCGGGTCGGAAGCGAGCTGCATGGGTTCAACGAGACCTTCCTGATAATCAGCCAGTTTCTCGAGCCACATTAACGCGTTATAGATATCTTCCCGCTCAAAACCTGCGTCGGTAAGATCCCGCGTCAGTTTGTCCTGATCCACGCGCATTTCTGCTTCGCTATGGATGTAAGTTTCAAACAAATACATGAGTACGTCGAACATGGCTTGCCCTCCTTAATCGGACATAGCCGCCGGGTACAGCTGCGATCCAGCCTGCTAACTCCAGTTCAAGTAGCTGAGCTACGGTTACTGGCACAGATTGGCCGGCACGTTCAGCGACAACGTCAACAGGTGTTACCTCATCTCCTACGTTAGCCAGGAGCTCCGGAAATGGCAATGCTACAGACGACTGATCGGCGCAATTATTTATCGAATCAGACGTATCAGTTAGCCAGGTCAGCTCGTTGTGCCAGTATTCCACAATATCCTCTGGCGAGGTCACCGGCACCGCGCCTTGCTTAATTAACCAGTGTGGGCCTTCCGATCCCGGATTGCCTATCGGCCCAGGCAGGGCAAACACATCCCTTCCCTGCTCCAGAGCACAGCGGACGGTAACCAGCGAGCCGCTTCGCAATGCCGCCTCAACCACCAACACGCCCAGGCTCAGGCCGCTGATAATCCGGTTGCGCCTGGGGAAATGCGCGGGAAGCGGCGGCGTTATTAGTGGAAATTCAGACACCAGCGCACCGCCATTATCGATGATCTGCTGGGCGAGGCTTGCATGGCGCCGCGGATAAACCTTACCCAGTCCGTTGCCCAGTACCGCGATGGTTTTGCCCTCGGCCGAGAGCGCGCCGCGATGCGCTACGCCATCAATGCCTAACGCCAGCCCACTGGTGATAGTCATTCCTTTACGCGCCAACGTTTCGCTGAACAGTTTCCCCCAGCGAGCGCCATACCAGGAATGCAGGCGACTACCAATAACGGCAAGCTGCGCGCTGTGAAGCAGAGCGGGATCGCCGCTGACCAACAACGCACCGGGGTAATCAGCGATGGCCCTTAGCCGAAACGGAAAGCGCGGATCGTCGGCCCGTAACAGATGATGTTCCGGGTGCTCCAGCCAGCGCCGCGTCTCGTCAAGCTCACGCCCGTCCAGCCGAAAAAATAAAGTTGCTTGCGCCGCGGACATCCCGACAGCATGCAGCGCTTCACGATCAACGCTGGCGGCTGCGCATAAGCGCTGTGCGATCTTCAGCATTCTGTCGCCATACAAGTTACTGACCTTCATCAGCCGCAGCCAAATCTCGTCGGGCGTCATCCTTACCCCCTGCCATAAGCGGTATTGACAATCTTTGCGATTGGACAGTGAGACTGTCAATTGCAGGGTGTTTTGTCTAGAATAGAGCTAATAATCTTATCAACTCCTGAATACGACTCTGGAACTTTATGGCAGTTTTGCAAGTGTTACATATTCCGGACGAGCGCCTTCGCAAAGTCGCCGAGCCGGTCAAAGAAGTGAATGCGGAAATTCAGCGTATCGTCGATGATATGTTCGACACCATGTACGCTGAGGAGGGCATTGGTCTGGCCGCGACCCAGGTCGATATCCATCAGCGCATTATCGTTATTGATGTGTCGGAAAATCGTGAAGAGCAGCTGGTGTTAATCAACCCGGAGCTGCTGGAAAAAGATGGCGAAACGGGCATCGAAGAAGGCTGCCTGTCGATTCCGGAACAGCGCGCCCTGGTGCCGCGTGCGGAAAAAGTGAAGATCCGAGCGCTGGATCGCGACGGTAAGCCATTTGAACTGGAGGCCGATGGCCTGCTGGCTATCTGTATTCAGCATGAGATGGATCATCTGGTCGGCAAACTGTTTATTGATTATCTGTCACCGCTCAAACAACAGCGCATTCGTCAGAAGGTTGAGAAACTGGATCGTTTACGTTCCCGTGCCTGATAACAAGGAATACCGTGTCACAATCACTACGTATCATTTTCGCCGGCACCCCCGATTTTGCAGCGCGTCATCTTGACGCGCTGTTGTCGTCTGAACATCAGGTTGTCGGCGTATTCACACAGCCAGACCGTCCTGCTGGCCGCGGCAAAAAATTGATGCCGAGCCCGGTAAAGGTGCTGGCTGAAGCCCATAACTTACCTGTATTCCAGCCATCTTCCCTGCGTCCGCAGGACAACCAACAATTAGTCGCCGATCTCGGCGCCGATATCATGGTGGTGGTGGCGTACGGTTTGATTCTCCCGAAAGCGGTGCTGGAGATGCCCCGTCTGGGCTGCATCAACGTTCACGGCTCCCTGCTACCGCGCTGGCGTGGCGCAGCGCCGATCCAGCGTTCGCTGTGGGCGGGGGATAGCGAAACAGGCGTAACCATCATGCAGATGGACGTCGGCCTTGATACGGGTGATATGCTGTATAAGCTTTCCTGCCCCATTACCGCAGAGGATACCAGCGGCAGCCTGTACGATAAGCTGGCCGAGCTCGGCCCTCAAGGTCTGCTGGCAACCTTAGCCCAGCTGGCCAACGGCACCGCACAGCCTGAAGTACAGGATGAATCGCTGGTGTGCCACGCCGAGAAGCTGAGTAAAGAAGAAGCTCGCATCGACTGGTCGCTTTCTGCCGCACAGCTGGAGCGCTGCATCCGCGCCTTTAATCCGTGGCCAATGAGTTGGCTGGAAATTGACGGGCAGCCGCTAAAAGTGTGGCGGGCATCGGTCATTGCCGAAGCTGCGCATGCCGAACCGGGTACTATCGTGGCAGCAACCAAACAGGGTATCCAGGTCGCCACGGGCGATGGGATCCTCAGTCTGGAGTCGCTACAGCCTGCGGGTAAAAAAGCGATGAGCGCCCAGGATTTACTCAATTCCCGACGGGAGTGGTTTACTCCTGGCACCCGTCTCGCCTGACGGTCGTCTCTTCTGAAGCCCGGGTTCGCCGGGCATTTTTATTTTTGCGCTTATGAAAAAGAATATAAATTTACGCAGCCTGGCCGCCCAGGCTATCGAGCAAGTCGTTGAAAAAGGTCAGTCTTTAAGCAACGTCCTGCCCCCACTACAGCAAAAAGTCAGCGATAAAGACAAAGCGCTGCTGCAGGAGCTGTGTTTTGGCGTACTGCGTACGCTCAGCCAGCTGGAGTGGCTTATCAGCAAGCTGATGGCGCGTCCGATGACCGGCAAACAGCGCACCGTGCACTTTCTGATTATGGTTGGGCTCTATCAGTTACTCTACACCCGCATCCCTCCGCACGCCGCGCTGGCTGAAACGGTAGAAGGCGCGGTGGCGATTAAGCGCCCGCAGCTTAAAGGGCTGATCAATGGGGTGTTACGCCAGTTTCAGCGCCAGCAGGAAGAGCTACTGGCAGAATTCGCCGGGCAGGAAAACCGCTACCTTCATCCCAAATGGCTGCTGAAGCGTCTGCAGCAGGCCTGGCCGCAACAATGGCAGGAGATCGTCGATGCGAACAACCAGCGCCCGCCGATGTGGCTGCGCGTTAACCGCAACCATCATTCCCGAGACGAATGGCTTGCTCTGCTTAAAGAGGCCGGCTTAGAGGGCTTCACCCACCCTGACTATCCCGACGCCGTGCGTCTGGCCACCCCTGCCCCGGTCCATGCGTTGCCGGGTTTTGCCGAAGGATGGGTAACCGTTCAGGATGCCTCGGCCCAGGGCTGCATGCGCTATCTGCAGCCGGAAAACGGCGAGCGCATTCTCGATCTCTGCGCCGCGCCGGGCGGCAAGACGACGCATATTCTGGAAGTCGCTCCCCAGGCTGAGGTCATGGCGGTGGACATTGATGAACAGCGTCTTTCCCGCGTCTATGACAACCTGAAACGGCTGGGCATGAAAGCCGAAGTCAAACAGGGCGATGGTCGCTTCCCTGAGCAGTGGTGTGGCGGCGAGCAGTTCGATCGTATTCTGCTGGATGCCCCCTGTTCCGCCACCGGCGTTATCCGCCGCCACCCGGATATCAAATGGCTGCGCCGGGATCGGGATATCGGCGATTTAGCCCAGCTGCAGGCCGAGATCCTCAATGCCATCTGGGGGCATCTGAAGCCAGGCGGCACGTTGGTTTACGCTACCTGTTCTATTCTGCCGGAAGAGAATAGTCAGCAAATTGCCGCGTTCCTCGCGCGGACCCCGGATGCAGAGCTTCACGCAACCGGTACGCCGGCAAGCCCGGGACAGCAAAATCTGCCGGGTGCGGAAGAAGGCGATGGCTTCTTTTACGCTAAGCTAATCAAACGTCGGAACTAATGGATCACTGCAGATGAAGATTATTATTCTGGGCGCCGGCCAGGTCGGCGGCACGCTGGCGGAGAACCTCGTCGGCGAGAACAATGATATTACGCTGGTTGATACCAATGGCGACCGTCTGCGCAGCCTGCAGGATAAGTTCGACCTGCGTGTCGTCCAGGGGCACGGTTCTCACCCCCGCGTACTGCGCGAGGCAGGAGCCGATGATGCCGATATGCTGGTGGCGGTCACCAGTTCGGATGAAACCAACATGGTGGCCTGTCAGGTCGCCTATTCATTATTCAATACGCCAAACCGTATAGCCCGTATTCGTGCGCCTGATTACGTCCGCGATGCGGAAAAGCTCTTCAATTCTGAAGCTGTGCCCATCGATCACTTAATCGCTCCGGAACAGCTGGTCATCGACAATATTCATCGCCTGATAGAATATCCCGGCGCGCTGCAGGTCGTGAACTTCGCCGAAGGTAAAGTCAGCCTCGCCGTGGTGAAAGCCTATTACGGTGGTCCGCTGGTGGGGAATGCGTTGTCCACCATGCGCGAGCATATGCCGCATATCGATACGCGCGTGGCCGCCATTTTCCGCCACGATCGCCCCATCCGCCCACAGGGTTCGACGATTGTCGAGGCCGGCGATGAAGTCTTCTTTATTGCCGCCTCGCAGCATATTCGCGCGGTCATGAGCGAACTCCAGCGTCTGGAGAAACCTTACAAACGCATCATGTTGGTCGGCGGCGGCAATATTGGCGCGGGCCTGGCCCATAAGCTGGAAAAAGACTACAGCGTTAAGCTTATCGAGCGCAATCAGCAGCGAGCCGCTGAGCTGGCAGAAAAACTGCAGCATACTATCGTCTTCTACGGTGATGCATCGGATCAGGAGCTGCTGGCCGAAGAGCATATTGACCAGGTGGACCTGTTTATTGCCGTCACTAACGATGACGAAGCAAACATCATGTCTGCGATGCTGGCCAAGCGAATGGGGGCCAAAAAAGTCATGGTGCTGATCCAGCGCAGAGCCTATGTGGATCTGGTTCAGGGTAGCGTCATTGATATCGCGATATCGCCTCAGCAGGCCACGATTTCCGCCCTCCTCAGCCATGTCCGTAAAGCCGATATTGTCGGCGTCTCCTCCCTGCGCCGCGGCGTTGCGGAAGCGATCGAAGCAGTGGCACACGGCGATGAGAGCACCTCGCGGGTGGTCGGGCGGTCGATCGATGAGATCAAACTTCCGCCAGGCACGATCATCGGCGCCGTCGTGCGCGGGAATGACGTAATGATCGCCAATAATAATCTGCGGATCGAGCAGGGCGATCATGTGATCATGTTTTTGACTGATAAAAAGTTTATTTCCGATGTAGAAAGGCTGTTCCAGCCAAGCCCCTTCTTCCTGTAATTCCCAGGGCGTCGAACAGGCGCCTTGTATTATCCCTTATTATTCAAAGGTTAATATTTTCCTGTAACGCTCTACGGGGAATGGCAAATGAAAATACATTTGTTAAACTTACAACGTCAGCTGGCTCAAGGAGAATAAAATGAGTTTTTTAAAAGAGTTTCGCGAATTCGCGATGCGCGGGAACGTTGTCGATTTGGCAGTGGGTGTGATCATCGGTGCAGCATTCGGTAAAATTGTTTCGTCGTTGGTCGCGGATATTATTATGCCGCCGCTCGGCCTGTTGATTGGCGGGATCGATTTTAAACAGTTTGCCGTCACGCTGCGCGATGCCCAGGGTGATGTACCGGCAGTGGTGATGCACTACGGGGTGTTTATTCAGAACGTTTTCGATTTCATCATCGTCGCATTTGCCATTTTCATGGCGATTAAACTGATGAATAAGTTAAATCGTAAGAAAGAAGAGGCTCCGGCGGCACCGCCAGCGCCCTCTAAAGAAGAAGTCCTGCTGAGCGAAATTCGCGATCTGCTGAAAGAACAAAACAACCGTTCTTAATCAGCAGTGAAAGCAGAAGGCCAGTGGTAAAAAAGCGATTCGCTTGCTTGCCACTGGCCTCCCGGTCATTCCTTGCTGCATGTTTATCTTTACGTTGATAGCTTCCTTTCCCTTTCTTATTCTTCTCTACGCGCTGCCTGAATAATGGATCGTGGAGAAGTGCCTCAATGGCGTTATCTTTAATTTGTCCTTTGGTATGCTGATAGCGACTCATAGTAACTCCAGTGGATGTGTGAATTCCGCGCGAGTGTAGATCCGCGCGCACAAAAAATCAACGCCCGGTATTACCGTTGCTGGCGCCTTGCTCAAGGGCCTCGAGGATCGAACAGTAAACGCTGCTGTGAGCTGTGCCGCAGCAGGCATCATTGAGCCGTTGCAGAGAGCGACGCATCGTTTGTAGCTCGTTGATCCGCGCCTCAACTTCGCTTAATCGCGCCTGAACGATCCCTTTCGACTCCTGACAGGTGTGATGCTCCGGATCGATACGGATCGACAATAATTCGCGGATCGCTTCCAGAGTAAAGCCCAGCTGACGGGCATAGCGAATAAAGCGCAAACGCTGAAGATCGTTATCCGAGTAAAGACGAAATCCCCCCTCAGTGCGCACGTCATGATCCATCATTTGCTGTTTTTCATAATAACGGATGGTATCTGGCGTCACATCAGCCAGTTTTGCCAGCTCACCAATACGATACATATTCACTCCTGATTAATTTTGTGCAGCAACGCATCGGCGTACTCACCGCGTAAAAAGTCGGTGTTCAGTCCTGCCTGACGCAGCTTAAGCTCGAGCAGAGCGAGGCGCTTGCTGAGTTCGGCATGCCGCGGGTCGTCCTGACGGACCCCCTTCAGCAAGTCTGCCAGAGCCACCGCTTCTTTGCGCTGCTCCAGCTCCGGGGGAAGACACCCTGCATTCTTCAGAAGGCGATAGCCTGCCCGCAGCTCGGCCGGTACATGCGAATCGTCATCGAGCGTTAGCGGCACGCCGCTACCGGGTAAATTATCGAACTCGCCTTTGGTTTGGGCATCGAGGATATGGCGTTCTGCCCACTGATCCAGTAACCACATTCTACGGCTCCGGGGGATGAACAAAAAGAGTACAGATATTGTAGTGAAGTGGGGATGGGGTAGATATAAAAAAACCCGCCGGGGCGGGTTTTTTTACGTTACTACAGATTACTCTGCAGCAGCTTCTGCTTTCGGCTCAGCACGATCAACCAGCTCGATGTATGCCATCGGCGCGTTGTCGCCTGCACGGAAGCCACACTTCAGAATGCGAGTGTAACCACCGGCGCGGCTCGCGAAACGCGGGCCCAGCTCGTTAAACAGTTTTGCCACGATCTCGTTATCACGAGTACGGGCGAATGCCAGACGACGATTAGCAACGCTATCAGTCTTGGCAAGAGTAATCAGCGGCTCAACTACGCGACGCAGTTCTTTCGCTTTCGGCAGGGTCGTCTTGATGATTTCATGACGAACCAGCGAACCTGCCATGTTACGGAACATAGCCTGGCGATGGCTGCTGTTGCGGTTCAGTTGACGACCACTCTTACGATGGCGCATGACCTTATCCTTCTCAGTAAAACCTTAACCTGTGATCCGGTTACTCGTCAGCAATGCTTGCTGGTGGCCAGTTTTCCAGGCGCATGCCCAGAGACAGTCCACGGGAAGCCAGCACGTCTTTAATCTCAGTAAGAGATTTTTTACCCAGGTTCGGCGTTTTCAGCAACTCAACCTCGGTACGCTGTACCAGATCACCGATATAGTGGATAGCTTCTGCCTTGAGGCAGTTAGCAGAGCGGACAGTCAATTCCAGATCGTCAACAGGGCGCAGCAGGATCGGATCGAATTCTGGTTTCTCTTCTTTCACTTCTGGCTGACGTACATCACGTAAGTCAACAAAAGCTTCCAGTTGTTCAGCCAGGATGGTTGCCGCACGACGAATCGCCTCTTCAGGATCGATTGTGCCGTTGGTTTCCATTTCGATGACCAGCTTGTCCAGGTCGGTACGCTGTTCTACACGCGCAGCTTCAACATTGTAGGCAATACGCTCTACAGGGCTGTAGCAGGCGTCGACCAGCAGACGGCCGATTGGGCGCTCATCTTCTTCCGAATGAATTCGGGCAGAAGCCGGCACATAACCGCGACCGCGCTGAACTTTGATACGCATGCTGATAGCAGCGTTCTCATCAGTCAGGTGGCAAATCACGTGCTGCGGCTTGACGATTTCGACATCACCGTCGTGGGTAATGTCGGCTGCGGTCACAGGGCCAATGCCAGATTTATTCAAAGTAAGGATGACTTCATCTTTACCCTGAACTCTCACCGCCAGCCCTTTCAGGTTGAGCAGGATTTCAAGGATGTCTTCCTGAACGCCTTCTTTGGTGCTGTACTCGTGCAGTACACCATCAATCTCAACCTCGGTCACCGCGCAACCCGGCATCGATGAGAGCAGAATACGGCGCAGTGCGTTACCCAGAGTATGGCCGAAGCCACGCTCTAAAGGCTCAAGGGTCACCTTGGCGTGCGTCGAACTCACTTGCTCGATATCGACCAGGCGCGGTTTTAGAAACTCTGTCACAGAACCCTGCATTGTGTCCTCTCTTTGGTACTAAGCTTTACTTGGAGTAAAGCTCGACGATCAGGTGTTCGTTAATGTCCGCAGACAGATCAGAACGCTCCGGCTGACGCTTGAACGTACCTTCCATCTTGCCAGCATCAACTTCCAGCCAGGTTGGCTTTTCACGCTGCTCAGCCAGCTCCAGAGCGGCTTTCACGCGAGATTGCTTTTTCGCTTTCTCACGAATGCTGACAACGTCATTCGCTTTAACCTGATAAGAAGCGATGTTAACAACACGACCGTTTACCATAATCGCTTTGTGGCTAACCAGCTGGCGTGCTTCAGCACGAGTGGCGCCGAAGCCCATACGGTATACAACGTTGTCCAGACGACCTTCCAGCAGAGCCAACAGGTTTTCACCGGTGTTGCCTTTCAGACGTGCTGCTTCTTTATAGTAGTTACGGAACTGACGCTCCAGCACACCGTACATACGGCGAACTTTTTGCTTTTCACGCAACTGCACACCATAGTCAGACAGACGCGGCTTACGCGCACCGTGCTGGCCAGGAGCTTGTTCAATTTTACACTTGGTATCGATCGCGCGAACGCCAGACTTAAGGAATAAGTCGGTGCCCTCACGACGGCTCAGCTTGAGCTTAGGACCCAAATATCTTGCCATTTTCTTTCTCCAACTAACCTGGAAAACGCAGCGTTATACGCGACGTTTTTTCGGCGGACGACAACCGTTATGAGGGATCGGAGTCACATCAGTAATATTAGTGATGCGGAAACCAGCGGCGTTCAGTGCACGAATGGTAGATTCGCGACCCGGACCCGGACCTTTGACCATAACTTCCAGATTCTTGATGCCGTATTCTTTTACGGCTTCTGCGCAACGCTCTGCTGCAACCTGAGCTGCGAACGGAGTGGATTTGCGAGAACCACGGAAACCGGAACCACCGGCTGTTGCCCAACCCAGTGCGTTACCCTGACGATCAGTAATGGTAACGATGGTGTTGTTAAAAGAAGCATGGATATGAGCCACGCCGTCAGAGACTTGTTTTCTTACACGCTTACGTGCACGAATTGGTGCCTTTGCCATTATTCAATCACCCCGATTATTTCTTGATCGGTTTACGCGGACCCTTACGGGTACGTGCGTTGGTCTTGGTACGCTGACCGCGAACCGGGAGACCACGACGATGACGCAAACCACGGTAGCAACCAAGGTCCATCAGACGCTTGATGCTCAGGGTGATTTCACGGCGCAGATCACCTTCAACGACAAATTTACCTACTGCTTCACGCAGAATATCAATTTGTTCTTCAGACAGCTCACTGATCTTAACATTTTCAGCGATGCCCGTTTCAGCGCAGATGGCTTTAGAACGGGTTTTGCCGATACCGAAAATAGCGGTTAAAGCGATTACGGTATGTTTGTGATCAGGAATGTTAATGCCTGCTATACGGGCCACTATGCACTCCTACTATTTAATATGTACGCACCATGCTGAAAAGCCCGTTTTCAGGATACTCAAATGGAAACGTACAGACATACAAAAGATTGGCTGGCTAATCTAGCCAGCTCAATCCAACTTTGCAAGAAAAATATGCGAAAAAATCAGCCTTGGCGCTGTTTATGCTTCGGCTCGGCACTGCAAATCACACGGATGACGCCATCACGCTTAACGATTTTGCAGTTACGGCATAATTTCTTGACGGAAGCACGAACTTTCATTTTTACTCTCCGTAACTTCTCGGGCGACCAGTTTTAGCGGCCGTAGCCTTTCAGGTTCGCCTTCTTCAATGCAGACTCATACTGACTGGACATCATCAGAGTTTGCACTTGAGCCATAAAGTCCATAATCACGACAACAACGATAAGCAGCGAGGTCCCACCGAAGTAGAACGGCACTTTCATCGCGTCACGCATGAACTCCGGGATCAGGCAGATAAAAGTAATGTACAACGCACCAACCAGAGTCAGGCGAGTCATCACTTTATCGATATACTTCGCCGTTTGCTCTCCCGGACGAATTCCTGGTACAAATGCACCGGACTTCTTCAGGTTATCTGCTGTTTCACGCGGGTTGAAAACCAACGCCGTGTAGAAGAAACAGAAGAAGATGATTGCAGACGCATAGAGTAACACATAAAGCGGTTGCCCAGGCTGCAAATACAGCGAAATTGTTGTCAGCCAGTTCCAACCAGTACCACCCCCGAACCATGACGTGATGGTTGCCGGGAACAGTATAATACTGGAAGCGAAGATTGCCGGGATTACCCCCGCCATATTCACTTTCAGCGGTAAATGTGTGCTCTGTGCAGCATAGACACGACGACCCTGTTGACGTTTCGCGTAGTTTACCACAATGCGGCGTTGCCCACGTTCAACGAATACAACAAAGAAGGTCACTGCAAATACTAATACTGCAACCAACAGCAACAGGAGGAAGTGCAGGTCGCCTTGACGCGCTTGCTCGATAGTATGGGCGATGGCCGGCGGGAGTCCCGCAACGATACCGGCGAAGATAATGATCGAGATACCGTTACCGATACCGCGTTCAGTGATCTGTTCGCCGAGCCACATCAGGAACATAGTCCCTGTGACCAGACTAACAACAGCGGTGAAATAGAATGCAAAGCCTGGATTAATCACCAGGCCCTGCATACCAGGCATATTCGGCAGACCGGTAGCAATACCGATCGACTGGAATATCGCCAGCACCAGAGTACCGTAGCGGGTGTACTGGCTGATCTTACGACGACCAGACTCCCCTTCTTTCTTCAGTTCCGCCAGCGGTTGATAAACCACCGTCAGCAGCTGCACGATGATTGATGCCGAGATATACGGCATAATCCCCAATGCAAAGATAGAAGCACGGCTGAGAGCACCACCAGAGAACATGTTGAACATTTCAATGATGGTGCCTCGCTGTTGCTCAAGCAGTTTGGCAAGTACAGCGGCATCAATACCAGGGATCGGAATAAAAGAGCCAATACGGAACACTATCAGCGCACCGACCACAAACAGAAGTCTGCGTTTCAGTTCGCCAAGGCCACCTTTGGCACTTTGAAAATCTAATCCCGGTTGTTTAGCCATCTGCTACTTATTCCTCAATTTTACCGCCAGCAGCTTCGATAGCAGCACGAGCACCTTTAGTCACACGCAGGCCACGAACAGTTACCGGACGAGTTACCTCACCAGACAGGATCACTTTCGCGAACTCGATCTGGACACCGATAATGTTAGCCGCTTTCAGCGCGTTCAGGTCTACAACATCGCCTTCTACGTGAGCCAGATCGGAGAGACGGATCTCTGCGGTGATCATCGCTTTACGAGAAGTGAAGCCGAATTTCGGCAGACGACGGTACAGAGGCATCTGACCACCCTCGAAACCGCGACGTACGCCACCGCCAGAACGAGATTTCTGACCTTTGTGACCACGACCACCGGTTTTACCGAGGCCAGAACCGATACCACGACCCAGGCGTTTACCCGCCTTTTTGGAGCCTTCGGCCGGAGACAGAGTATTTAAACGCATCTCTTACTCCTCAACTTTAACCATGAAGGAAACCGCGTTGACCATACCACGAACAGCAGGAGTATCCTCGCGCTCTACGGTGTGACCAATACGACGCAGACCCAGGCCAAGCAGCGTTGCCTTGTGTTTCGGCAGACGACCGATTGCACTGCGGGTTTGAGTAATTTTAATAGTCTTTGCCATGGTTTATTTCCCCAGAATTTCTTCAACGGATTTACCACGCTTGGCAGCGACCATATCCGGGGACTTCATGTTTTCCAGACCGTCGATAGTTGCACGAACCACGTTAATCGGGTTAGTGGAACCATACGCTTTAGCCAGAACGTTACGAACCCCAGCGACTTCCAGAACGGCGCGCATTGCACCACCGGCGATGATACCGGTACCTTCGGAAGCCGGCTGCATGAATACACGAGAACCCGTGTGAGTACCCTTAACCGGGTGCTGCAGGGTGCCGTGGTTCAGCGCGACGTTAATCATATTGCGACGGGCTTTTTCCATCGCTTTCTGGATCGCTGCTGGAACTTCACGCGCTTTACCGTAACCAAAACCAACGCGACCGTTACCATCGCCAACTACAGTCAGAGCTGTGAAGGAGAAAATACGACCACCTTTAACGGTTTTAGATACGCGGTTTACCGCGATCAGCTTTTCCTGCAGTTCGCCAGCTTGTTTTTCGATGTGAGCCATCTTACACCTCTACCTTAGAACTGAAGGCCAGCTTCACGGGCAGCATCTGCCAGTGCCTGGACACGACCATGATATTGGAACCCGGAACGGTCAAAGGAAACATCTTTGATGCCTTTTTCCAGAGCGCGTTCAGCGACAGCTTTACCCACAGCTGCAGCAGCGTCTTTGTTACCGGTGTACTTCAGTTGTTCAGCGATAGCTTTTTCTACAGTAGAAGCAGCTACCAGAACTTCAGAACCATTCGGTGCAATTACCTGTGCGTAAATGTGACGCGGGGTACGATGTACCACCAGGCGAGTTGCGCCCAGCTCCTGGAGCTTGCGGCGTGCGCGGGTCGCACGACGGATACGAGCAGATTTCTTATCCATAGTGTTACCTTACTTCTTCTTAGCCTCTTTGGTACGCACGACTTCGTCGGCGTAACGAACACCCTTGCCTTTGTAAGGCTCAGGACGACGGTAGGCGCGCAGATCTGCTGCAACCTGGCCGATCACCTGCTTATCAGCGCCTTTCAGCACGATTTCAGTCTGAGTCGGACATTCTGCAGTGATACCCGCAGGCAGCTGATGATCAACCGGGTGAGAGAAACCTAAAGCCAGGTTTACTACATTCCCTTTGACCGCTGCACGATAACCTACACCAACCAGCTGCAGCTTCTTAGTGAAGCCTTCGGTAACACCGATAACCATTGAGTTCAGCAGGGCACGCGCGGTACCAGCCTGAGCCCAACCGTCTGCGTAACCATCACGCGGACCGAAGGTCAGTGCATTATCTGCATGTTTAACTTCAACAGCATCGTTGAGAGTACGAGTCAGCTCGCCGTTTTTACCTTTGATCGTAATAACCTGACCGTTGATTTTTACATCAACGCCGGCAGGAACAACGACCGGTGCTTTAGCAACACGAGACATTTTTTCCTCCGATTAGGCTACGTAGCAGATAATTTCGCCACCAAGACCAGCCTGGCGCGCTGCACGATCAGTCATAACACCTTTAGAGGTAGAAACAACTGCGATACCCAGACCGGCCATAACTTTCGGCAGCTCATCTTTTTTCTTATAGATGCGCAGACCTGGGCGGCTGACACGCTGAATGCTTTCTACAACAGCTTTACCCTGGAAATACTTAAGAGTCAGTTCCAGTTCCGGCTTGGTGTCGCCTTCAACTTTAAAATCTTCGATAAAACCTTCTTCCTTCAGCACGTTGGCGATTGCCACTTTCAGCTTGGAGGAAGGCATGGTGACCGCAGCTTTGTTCGCGGCCTGACCGTTACGGATACGGGTCAGCATATCCGCGATCGGATCTTGCATGCTCATCTGTCTTTACTCCCGTGATTCAATTGGTGACAATTACCAGCTAGCCTTTTTCAGACCCGGGATTTCACCGCGCATAGCGGCTTCACGGACCTTAATACGGCTCAACCCGAACTTCCGCAGGAAACCATGCGGACGACCTGTTTGACGGCAGCGGTTACGCTGACGAGACGGGCTGGAATCACGCGGCAGAGTCTGCAGCTTGAGAACGGCATTCCAACGATCTTCGTCGGTTGCGTTCACATCAGAGATGATAGCTTTCAGTTCAGCGCGTTTAGCGAAGAATTTATCAGCTAAAGCCACGCGCTTTACTTCGCGTGCTTTCATTGATTGCTTAGCCATTAAGTAACCCTACCTTACTTGCGGAACGGGAAGTCAAAGGCAGCCAGCAGAGCACGGCCTTCTTCGTCAGATTTCGCAGTAGTGGTAATGGTAATATCCAAACCACGAACGCGGTCGACTTTATCGTAGTCGATTTCTGGGAAGATGATCTGCTCACGGACACCCATGCTGTAGTTGCCACGACCGTCGAAAGACTTAGCGGACAGGCCGCGGAAGTCACGAATACGCGGTACAGCAATAGTGATCAGGCGCTCAAAGAACTCCCACATGCGTTCGCCACGCAGAGTTACTTTACAGCCGATCGGATAGCCCTGACGGATTTTGAAGCCTGCAACTGATTTGCGTGCTTTGGTGATCAGCGGTTTTTGACCGGAGATTGCTGCCAGGTCAGCTGCTGCGTTATCCAGCAGTTTCTTGTCAGCGATCGCTTCACCAACACCCATGTTCAGGGTGATCTTCTCGACCCGAGGGACTTGCATGACAGAATTGTAGTTAAACTCAGTCATGAGTTTCTTAACTACTTCGTCTTTGTAGTAATCATGCAGTTTCGCCATCGTACTACTCCAAATTACTTGATAGTTTCGCTGTTAGACTTGAAGAAACGGACTTTTTTGCCGTCTTCGAATCTAAAGCCTACACGGTCAGCCTTGCCGGTTGCCGCATTGAAGATTGCAACGTTAGAAACCTGAATTGCAGCTTCTTTTTCAACGATGCCGCCTGGTTGGTTCAGAGCCGGAACCGGCTTCTGGTGTTTCTTAACCAGGTTGATACCTTCAACAATGACCTTGCCGGAAGACAGGACATTCTTAACTTTACCGCGCTTACCTTTATCTTTACCGGTTAACACGATAACTTCGTCATCACGACGGATTTTCGCTGCCATGATTCGCTCCTTAGAGTACTTCTGGTGCCAGAGAGATAATTTTCATGAACTTCTCGGTACGAAGTTCACGAGTTACCGGCCCAAAAATACGCGTACCGATAGGCTGCTCGCTGTTATTGTTCAGAATAACGCATGCATTACCATCGAAGCGAATGACAGAACCGTCCGGGCGACGAACACCCTTCTTGGTGCGCACCACTACCGCCTTCAGCACATCACCTTTTTTGACCTTACCACGCGGAATTGCTTCTTTGATGGTGATCTTGATGATGTCGCCTACGCCTGCGTAGCGACGGTGCGAGCCACCCAGAACCTTGATACACATTACGCGACGTGCACCGGAGTTGTCGGCGACGTTCAGCATAGTCTGTTCTTGGATCATTTTAGTGCTCCGCTAATGTCAACTACTACTGAGACCCGAAAATTAGGGTCGTTAAAAAGCCCCATATCGAGGGCGCGGCATTATAACACCACAAACCAGATATGGGTAGAAAAAATAAACGGCTCATCGCTGAGCCGTTTATCCGTATCGAGAATGCGTACTCTATTACAGAACCGCTTTCTCTACAACGCGAACCAGCGTCCAGGACTTAGTCTTGGACAGCGGACGGCATTCGCGGATTTCAACCTTGTCGCCGATACCGCATTCGTTGTTCTCGTCATGTACGTGCAGTTTGGTCGTACGTTTGATGAATTTGCCGTAAACCGGGTGTTTCACCATACGTTCGATAGCAACAACAATGGATTTCTCCATTTTGTCGCTAACTACGCGACCTTGCAGAGTACGGATTTTATCGGTCATTACGCACCCGCCTTCTGAGTCAGTAAAGTCTTAACGCGTGCAACATCACGACGCACTTGCTTCAGCAGATGAGTCTGTTGCAGCTGGCCACTTGCAGCCTGCATGCGCAGGTTGAACTGCTCACGCAGCAGGTTCAGCAGCTCAGCGTTCAGCTCTTCAACGCTTTTTTCACGCAGCTCTTTTGCTTTCATTACATCACCGTCTTAGTTACAAAGGTGGTTTTGATCGGCAGTTTCGCTGCTGCCAGGCCGAATGCTTCACGGGCCAGCTCTTCCGGTACACCGTCCATTTCATACAGGACTTTACCCGGCTGAATCAAGGCAACCCAGTACTCCACGTTACCTTTACCTTTACCCATACGAACTTCCAGCGGCTTCTCGGTGATCGGTTTGTCCGGGAATACACGGATCCAGATCTTACCTTGACGCTTAACTGCACGGGTCATAGCACGACGTGCTGCTTCGATCTGACGTGCAGTCAGACGACCACGGCCAACAGCTTTCAGACCGAAAGTGCCGAAGCTAACATCCGTACCCTGCGCCAGACCACGGTTGCGGCCTTTGTGCACTTTACGGAATTTTGTACGCTTTGGTTGTAACATCAGCGACGCTCCTTATTTACGGCCTTTACGCTGCTGCTTTTTAGGTTGAGCAGCCGGTTCCGGTTGTTCAACAGCAGCCATACCACCCAGGATCTCACCTTTGAAGATCCATACCTTAACGCCGATTACACCGTAAGTGGTGTGCGCTTCAGAGGTGTTGTAGTCGATGTCAGCACGCAGAGTGTGCAGCGGTACGCGACCTTCACGGTACCATTCGGTACGTGCGATTTCCGCGCCGCCCAGACGGCCGCTAACTTCAACTTTGATACCTTTAGCGCCCAGACGCATTGCGTTCTGTACAGCACGCTTCATCGCACGACGGAACATAACGCGACGTTCCAGCTGAGAAGTGATGCTGTCAGCAACCAGTTTTGCGTCCAGTTCAGGTTTACGAACTTCGGCGATATTGATCTGTGCAGGTACGCCAGCGATATCCGCTACGACCTTGCGCAGTTTTTCTACGTCTTCGCCTTTCTTACCGATAACGATACCCGGGCGAGCGGTGTGAATGGTCACACGGATGCTCTTAGCCGGACGCTCGATAACGATGCGAGATACAGACGCTTTAGCCAGTTCTTTAGTCAGGAACTGACGTACTTTAAAATCGCTGTCCAGGTTGTCAGCGAATTCTTTGGTGTTCGCGAACCAGGTAGAGTTCCATGGTTTGACAATACCCAGGCGAATACCATTAGGATGTACTTTCTGACCCATTGCTAGTCTCCAGAGTCTCAGCGATCGGACACAACCACAGTGATGTGGCTGGTGCGCTTCAGGATGCGATCTGCACGACCTTTAGCACGCGGCATAATGCGCTTCATGCTCGGGCCTTCGTCTACGAAAATTTTCGCAACTTTCAGATCATCAATGTCAGCGCCATCGTTGTGTTCAGCGTTAGCAATGGCAGATTCCAGTACCTTCTTGACCAGTACAGCAGCTTTTTTGTTGGTGTAGGTCAGAATATCCAGGGCCTGCGACACTTTCTTACCGCGAATCAGGTCAGCTACAAGGCGAACCTTCTGAGCAGAAGAACGAGCATGGCGATGTTGAGCTAAAGTTTCCATCTCTTCCTCCTACCTTATTTCTTCTTCGCTTTTTTATCAGCAGCGTGGCCGCGATAAGTACGAGTCGGTGCGAATTCACCCAGTTTGTGACCGACCATTTCGTCGGAAACAAATACTGGAACGTGCTGACGACCATTATGGACAGCGATGGTCAAACCGATCATGTTAGGAAAGATCGTTGAACGACGGGACCAAGTGCGCAGGGGCTTCTTGTCTCCGCTTTCCACCGCTTTCTCTACCTTCTTCAGCAAGTGCAGGTCAATAAAAGGACCTTTCTTGAGAGAACGTGGCATGGCTTATCCTCTAAAATTATTTGCTACGGCGACGTACGATGAATTTATCAGTACGCTTGTTGCTGCGGGTCTTCTTACCTTTGGTCTGCAGGCCCCACGGGGATACCGGGTGCTTACCAAAGTTACGACCTTCACCACCACCATGTGGGTGGTCTACTGGGTTCATCGCAGTACCGCGAACGGTAGGACGAACACCACGCCAGCGTGCAGCACCTGCTTTACCCAGAACGCGCAGCATATGCTCAGCATTGCCAACTTCGCCCAGAGTAGCGCGGCAGTCTGCTTCGACTTTACGCATTTCACCAGAACGCAGACGCAGGGTGACATAAGCACCGTCGCGAGCAACGATCTGAACGTAAGTACCAGCGGAACGAGCCAGCTGACCGCCTTTACCTGGTTTCATTTCTACGTTATGAACGGTAGAACCAACCGGGATATTGCGCATCGGCAGGGTGTTGCCTGCTTTGATTGCAGCATCAACGCCAGACTGAATCTGGTCGCCAGCTTTCAGGCCTTTCGGGGCCAGGATGTAACGGCGCTCGCCGTCTTTGTACAGAACCAGCGCGATGTTCGCGGAGCGGTTCGGATCGTACTCAAGACGTTCAACAACTGCCGGGATACCATCTTTGTTGCGTTTGAAGTCAACAATACGGTAAGCCTGCTTGTGGCCACCACCGATATGACGGGTGGTGATACGGCCATTGTTGTTACGACCACCGGATTTGCTGTTTTTTTCCAGCAACGGAGCAAAAGGTTTGCCCTTGTGCAGCTCTGGGTTAACCACTTTAACGACGTGGCGACGACCCGGAGATGTCGGTTTACATTTAACAACTGCCATTGTATTACTCCTCCGACTTACTCAGCGCCGCCAACGAAGTCCAGATTCTGGCCTTCTTTCAGGGTGACGTAAGCTTTTTTCCAGTCGCTACGACGACCGATACGCTGTCCGTGACGTTTAACTTTCCCTTTAACAACCAGGGTGTTAACGACTTCGACTTCGACTTCAAACAGTTTCTGCACAGCAGCTTTGATTTCTGCTTTGGTCGCGTCTTTAGCAACTTTGAGAACGATGGTGTTTGTTTTTTCCATCGCAGTAGACGCTTTTTCAGAAACGTGCGGTGCGCGCAGCACCTTCAGCAGACGTTCTTCACGAATCATGCCAGCATCTCCTCAACTTGCTTAACAGCATCAGCAGTCATTACGACTTTGTCGAAGGCGATCAGGCTAACCGGGTCGATACCGTTCGCATCACGTACGTCAACCTTGTGCAGGTTACGTGCGGCCAGGAACAGGTTCTCGTCCAGCTCACCGGTGATGATCAGCACATCTTCCAGAGCCATGTCTTTCAGTTTCTGTGCCAGCAGCTTAGTTTTCGGCGCTTCAACAGAGAACTTCTCGACAACGATCAGACGATCCTGACGTACCAGTTCGGACAGGATGCTTTTCAGCGCGCCGCGGTACATCTTCTTGTTAACTTTTTGACTGTGGTCCTGCGGACGAGCAGCAAAGGTCACGCCACCGGAACGCCAGATCGGGCTCTTGATAGAACCAGAACGCGCACGGCCGGTACCTTTCTGGCGCCACGGTTTTTTACCGGAGCCAGTGATTTCAGCACGAGTCTTCTGAGCACGAGTGCCCTGACGCGCACCAGCTGCATAAGCAACAACAACCTGGTGAACCAGCGCTTCGTTGAAATCACGACCGAAGGTAGTTTCGGAAACAGTCAGCGCGCTCTGCGCGTCTTTCAATACTAATTCCATTGCTATCTCCTCACGCCTTCACAGCTGGTTTAACGATCAGGTCGCTACCGGTCGCACCCGGGACAGCACCTTTAACCAGCAGCAGGTTGCGCTCAGCGTCAACACGTACTACGTCCAGGCTCTGAACGGTTACACGCTCATTACCCAGCTGACCTGCCATTTTCTTGCCTTTGAACACTTTGCCCGGAGTCTGGTTCTGACCGATAGAACCCGGAACGCGGTGGGACAAGGAGTTACCGTGAGTAGCGTCCTGGGTACGGAAGTTCCAGCGCTTAACGGTACCAGCAAAACCTTTACCTTTAGAGGTACCGGTTACGTCAACTTTTTTAACGTCAGCAAACAGTTCAACGCTAATGTTCTGACCTACGGTGAATTCTTCGCCGTCAGCCAGACGGAATTCCCACAGACCACGGCCAGCTTCAACGCCAGCTTTAGCGAAGTGACCCGCTTCCGGCTTGGTTACACGGTTAGCTTTTTTAGCACCGGTGGTAACCTGGATTGCGCGGTAGCCATCGTTAGCCAGGTCTTTAACCTGAGTAACACGGTTTGCTTCAACTTCGATTACGGTTACTGGGATAGAAACGCCATCTTCAGTGAAGATGCGGGTCATGCCCACTTTTTTACCGACTAAACCAATCATTGTTTCAACCTCTCAATCGCTCGATGACCTGATTAACCCAGGCTGATCTGCACGTCTACACCGGCAGCCAGATCCAGACGCATCAGAGCATCAACGGTTTTTTCAGTTGGCTCAACGATGTCAACCAGACGCTTGTGAGTGCGAATTTCGTACTGGTCACGCGCGTCTTTGTTGACGTGCGGGGAGATCAGAACGGTAAAGCGCTCTTTGCGGGTCGGCAGCGGGATCGGACCACGGACTTGCGCACCAGTGCGCTTAGCAGTCTCGACGATTTCCGCGGTTGATTGATCGATCAGACGATGATCAAACGCTTTCAGGCGGATACGGATTCTTTGGTTCTGCATGAGACCAGAGCTCCAATTATTTTATAGACGAAATGATTACTCCTCATACCCATTACGATTGATGGGAGAGTGTAACCGTTCTTACATAGCCCCCCGATTGGGGACATTGTTTGATAACCCAACTGCGATTACCAGGGTTCATATTGAACCGGCCGTCAACTTTGACAGGCCCGCGCATTATACGCAAATTCTGGCGCTACGCAAGTACTGTTTAGAAAATCATCACCAGGATTTGCGCACCTTCGCGCTAGCGAACGGTACCGGGTGAAAACGCGGCAATTTAACGCGGATGGCGCCATCCATTCCAGGGAAGTCCCTTTTGCACTGAACGGGGACAATAAGCATAGTGAGACGATGTTCTTTGACGATTGCGGGGTTAACCATGCTCGCCGCCCTCCCCTTCTTGCTGTGCTATAGCGGATTGACCTTAGCCTTATGCCACCAGGACCTGCGTCACGGCCTGCTGCCCGACCGTTACACCTGTCCCCTGCTGTGGAGTGGTTTGCTTTTTTATCTCTGTCTGGCGCCGCACCAGCTTCATGATGCCGTCTGGGGGGCGATAGCCGGCTATCTCTGTTTGGCTGCGCTTTACTGGCTATATCGCGGGATCCGCGGCTATGAGGGGTTGGGGTATGGGGATATCAAATATCTCGCCGCCCTCGGCGCCTGGCATGGCTGGCGATTGCTGCCGCAGCTGCTACTGGTGGCATCGCTGCTCGCCTGCGCGGTGTGGGCAGTATCAGGTTTGTACGCCAGGTACGGCGGGAGCAGTAAATGGAGGGGGAACAACCCGCTGCCGTTTGGGCCATTTCTGGCGGCCGCGGGTTTCTGGTGCGGGTGTCAGACGCTGGCTAGTCTGACACTTTGATCTGCGACTGCAGATAATTTTGCAGACCGATTTTGCCGATCAGATCGAGTTCGGTTTCCAGCCAGTCGATATGGCCTTCTTCATCCGCCAGGATCTCAATCATCATATCGCGGCTGACGTAGTCATGGACGCTGTCGGCATAGGCGATCGCCTCGCGCAGGTTTTGCGCCCCCTCCAGCTCCAGTCTTAAATCGGACTGCAGCATCTCTTCCACATCTTCACCGATGCCAAGTTTGCCGAGATCCTGCAGATTCGGGATACCTTCGAGAAAAAGAATACGCTCGATGTATTTATCGGCGTGCTTCATTTCGTCGATGGATTCGTGGTACTCAATATCGTTGAGGCGCATCAGGCCCCAGTTTTTGAACATTCTCGCATGGAGAAAGTACTGATTAATTGCGACCAGCTCATTTCCCAATAATTTATTGAGATAACTTATGATTTTGACATCACCTTTCATTATATAGTCCCTCCGCTTCCACTCATTGAAGCGTAGTCCGGCCTATAGGGATGTCAAAAGAGAAGCGTGGACTTCAGGCGATTTCTTTGAATTCCGGCATGGTGGTTAATTCATCTTCCATAACTTCCCGCGCCGCGCGAACACACTTACCGCATTGATTTCCAACGGGAACAAACTTACGTAATTGCTGAAAAGATTGCGGTTGAAACTGGCGAACAACCTGGCGAATTTTTTTATCGCTGACGCCATTGCACAAACAAACGTACATATAAACTCCCGTTCAATTTATGCACAAATATTAAATGAGAATAGTTATGATTACAATAGACCATTTACTCATTATCCGCCGCAGCGCACGTTATGAATCGCCAGTAGCACCGCCCTTTTCGCTGAACGACGGACAGCAAAAAGGGCGCCGAAGCGCCCTTTTTTATTCAAAGCTAACGAATTAGCCCAGAACTTTAGCTACAACGCCCGCGCCAACGGTACGGCCGCCTTCACGGATTGCGAAACGCAGACCGTCGTCCATCGCGATCGGGTGGATCAGGGTAACAACCATTTTGATGTTGTCGCCCGGCATTACCATCTCTACGCCTTC
>NZ_JAKKOM010000046.1:0-26097 GCF_021739525.1 Klebsiella sp. 2019SCSN059
TTGAATGGGTTCATGTGCAGCTCCATCAGCAAAAGGGGATGATAAGTTTATCACCACCGACTATTTGCAACAGTGCCTCCTCCTGAGGGAAATGTGTCAGGAAGAAATCTATGACCCTTGACGGCGTATGTCAATCAATTCGGAAGGCAACTCTATTCTGACGATTTAGCGCCGGATGGTCTGACGCCAAGTTAGGGTATAGCCTAGATTGACATGCGCGATGCAACCCTTAACTTGCTTGCACCTATCGTTTCCATGCTAGCTTTATCGTAACGCTCAAGAAATTGGGCTTAATGCCGAAAACAATAAAATAAAACAGCCAACCCTTGAGGTTCTTATGCGCCAGAATTTACCAGTGACGGGTCGAAACTTAGAACTCCCAAAAGATGCCAATATTCTTTCGACTACCTCCCCTCAAAGCCATATCACGTACGTTAATCCTGACTTCATTAAAATCAGTGGTTTCACTGAGGAAGAACTATTAGGCCAGCCTCACAACATCGTAAGACACCCAGATATGCCGCCTGCTGCATTTGAGCATATGTGGAGTACATTAAAATCTGGCCGCTCATGGATGGGGCTAGTAAAAAATCGCTGTAAAAATGGCGACCACTATTGGGTAAGTGCTTATGTAACGCCAATAGCTAAGAATGGTTCGATTGTTGAATACCAGTCTGTAAGGACCAAGCCTGAACCTGAGCAGGTTTTGGCTGCGGAAAAATTATATGCTCAATTGAGAAGCGGGAAGGCCGCGAGGCCGAAATTGGCTGCTAGCTTTTCCGTGAAAATACTCTTGCTCATATGGGGTAGTATTATATCAAGCGCAATGGCTGCCGGCATGCTTACTGATACATCAATAAGCAGCTTATTGTTAGCCACTTTAATGTCAGGAAGCTTAAGCTCTGTTAGTGTTTTGGCTATTCTCTCTCCTCTTGGAAGACTGGTTGAAAGAGCCAGGAATATTTCCAATAACCCATTAAGTCAATCCCTCTACACTGGGCGCACCGATGAGTTTGGCCAAATAGAGTTTGCTTTACGAATGATGCAAGCTGAAACAGGCGCCATAGTAGGTCGCATAGGTGATGCATCAAATCGGCTTAGCGAACACACCCGAGGCCTACTAAAGGATATTGAGTCAAGCAATGTACTTACAGTTGAGCAGCAGGCAGAGACAGATCAAATAGCAACGGCAGTAAACCAAATGGTGGCAAGCATTCAAGAGGTTGCGAGCAATGCACAGCATGCTGCAGATGCGGCCGGAAGAGCAGACACTGAGACGGCATCTGGCCAGCGTCTGGTAGCCCACACAAGCCAGTCAATCACTGCCCTTGAAGGTGAAATTAGGCAAGCCACTCAGGTTATTCATGAGCTTGAAGGTCAAAGTAACGAGATATCAAAAGTTCTTGACGTTATACGAGGGATCGCCGAGCAAACGAATTTGTTGGCACTCAACGCAGCAATTGAGGCCGCGCGTGCTGGTGAGCAGGGGCGTGGTTTTGCTGTTGTCGCCGATGAGGTTCGCAGTCTTGCTGCTCGCACACAGCAATCGACAACGGATATTCAAAGCATGATCAGCGCTCTACAAGAGCGAGCGCAATCCGCTGTTACAGTCATGGAGCAAAGTAGTCGGCAAGCGCACACGAGTGTAGCTCACGCAGAGGAAGCAGCTACAGCTCTTGATGGAATTGGCCAACGCGTTAACGAAATTACCGACATGAACGCGCAAATAGCGACTGCGGTCGAGCAGCAGGGAGCAGTAAGTGAAGACATAAACCGCAGTATTATCAATATACGCGATGCTGCTGATACCAATGTACAGACCGGGCAGAATAATTTGCAAAGTGCGAAATCTGTCGCTCAGTTAACTAGCGCTCTGAGCGAACTGGCAAAACAGTTTTGGGAAAAACGAGGATAACGCTTTTCAGTATCTCGACAGGGATAACTTACTTTACCATCGGTTATCCCTTTTAGCCGCACAAATTTTAGCCATGGCTTTTCAGGAAGTCAGGGCTATCAGAATGGCCTTAGAAAGCCTAGTCAAAGAGCTGTCACGAGAACACCGTTAGCTTAGCGTACGATTTTTTCCGAATTCTGCGGTTCCCCCCACCAGTTCCGGCCGTGTATGCCGCCAGCATCGAGACGGGGTATTCGCCGGAAGGAACGGCTCTGCAGCTGGTCCTGAAGACTATTAATTCTGCACAGCAGGAAATCCGGCTGATGGGCTATTCCTTCACCTCACCCGAAGTCGCCGGCGCGCTTGTCAGGGCAAAACAGCGTGGTCTCGATGTGAAAGTGGTTCTGGACTGGAAAGCCAATACAGGCAGGCAAAACAAGGCGAGTCTGGCGGCCATGAATCTTCTGGTCAATGCCGGTATCCCGGTTCGCACAGTGTCGCAGTACAAAATCATGCACGATAAAGTCATTATTGCTGACGGCCGTAATGTTGAAGTGGGGTCTTTTAACTACACTCGAGCCGCTGATCGGGTCAATTCAGAGAACGTGCTTGTCGTGTGGGATGTTCCAGTCGTTGCTCAACACTATCTGCGGCACTGGCAGTCCCGCTGGAATGGCGGTACTGACTGGTATTCATCGTACTAACGATCACATTGAACACATTTTTTCTGCGCCAACAGGAAAATGTATTTTACATTAAATTAATGTGTGCTCTCGCTGCCTATAAAGACATGTAGTATCTTTGTCCAGGTATTTGGTTTAATGCTTGAGGAGGCAGAGATGTCACAGGTCGTTAACGGAGTTACTTCCTCATCGAAACGTCCCTACCGAAAAGGGAACCCACTTAGCGCTGCTGATAAACAGCGATCTTCAGTGGCAAAGAAAAGGGCCACCCATAAAGAAGTTAAAGTGTTTCTGGAACCACAGCTCAAAGAAATATTGATGAAAATGTGTCATGACGATGGGTTAACACAGGCTGAAGTACTGTCCCGGTTGATCCACCGCGAAGCATTAGCCAGAAACATAGCTTAATGGGCTTACTTTCTTGAACCTTTACCCGATGAGTGTTAAATTGCTGCGAGAGTAGAGTTTTTGGTGTGCCACGCCGTAAGGTGGCAGGGAACTGGTTCTGATGAGGTATCTACCCGGGACCAGAAAAGCAAAAACCCCGATAATCTTCTTCAATCTTGGCGGAACGAAAAGATTAACGGGGCCTTCATAAACTGCATAGAACGTGTTGCTCTATGCAGGGAGTATATGTACATGCTCAGAAAACTTCAAGATCAGTTTCTGTGTCATTCGCTCCTTCCGTGCAACATAAGCGCAGGAAGCGGTGACTGATATCCTTCAAAACCACTATTCACAGGTTAAAAACCCGAACCCGGTTTTCACGCCGCGAGAAGGGAAAAAGACCCTGCCGTTCTGCCGTAAGCTGATGGCGAAAGCCGAAGGCTTCACGTCCCGTTTTGATTTTTCCATTCATGTGGCGTTTTTGCGTTCGCTGGGTAAGCGGCACAGGATGCCACCACTGTTGCGCCGGCGTGCAATTGACGCGCTACTGCAGGCAATGTGTTTTCACTATGATCCGCTGGCCAATCGCGTGCAGCGCTCGATTACCAATATGGCCATCGAGTGTGGACTGGCCACCGAGTCAAGGAGCGGCAACCTGTCAGTCAGCCGTGCCACGCGGGCGCTGAAGTTTCTGGCGGAGCTGGGGCTCATCACCTATCAGACGGAATATGACCCGCAGATCGGCTGTAACATCCCGACCGATATCACCTTCACCCCGGCTCTGTTTTCCGCGCTTGACGTTTCTGAGGTGGCTGTGGTGGCCGCGCGCCGCAGCCGTGTGGAGTGGGAAAACCTGCAGCGCAAAAAGCAGAAACTGAAACCGCTGGAGATGGACGAGCTGATCGCAAAAGCGTGGCGGTTCGTGCGTGAGCGTTTTCGCAGCTATCAGGCTGAGCGTAAATCTCACGGCCGGAAGCGGGATACTGCACGGCGGGATGCATCACGGCAGCGTCATGACATCGAGACGCGCGTGCGTCAGCAACTGACCCGCGAATACGCCACCGGCCGCTTCAGGGGCGATAAAGAAGCGCTGAAGCGTGAGGTTGAGCGCCGTGTGCAGGAGCGCATGCTGCTGTCGCGCGGGAACAACTACACGCGACTGGCCACTGTGCCCATATAACATTACCTTCCTTAAAAAATCCGGCCGGCGCCGGAGGCTTTCGCACGCCTGTTGCCCGGCTACTACGTATTATCTTATCTTCAGGCCTGCATTCCTCACCATAATTCCGGTCTTCCTGGCGTCAACGTGGCCTTAAATGTTATCGCCGGCGTCACTTTTAACGGCCGATTTCTGTTATCCACATATAACTGCAAGGGAGTATTTCATTAGGCTACAACCGTGATACGCACAAAGCACATGCCGTCGGGCTTTCAGGGCGCGTGGTTCCTTTTAAACACCAGCTCTGTACCTCTTTTAAAGATCCTTTAATAAATCCTGTAAACACATAACCTGTTCATCGCCTGCCCTGTGGACAGGCTGCAGAGAATGCCCGCCCTTGCAGCGACCTGACGGTCGCGCCGGTTCGGCAACACCAGAGAGAGCTCCCATCGCTTCGCGACGGGCCCCGACCGGAGAACCAAATTAGTTACAGCATTCATAACGTTATTCATCATAAAAACCAGCGCCGGTTTGCCAGCCAGGAGCCCCTCCCCACCACTGAAAAGCGCCGCCGCCCCCGGCCGAAGGCCGGGGAAAGACATCGCTTTTAATGATGGGTGTTGTAACTATTCTTCTTCATCGCTGTGGATAGAGCTGCGGGCAATTCTTTGGTACACGCTCGTAAGCGGCCCTCCGGCCCGCTAACGCGGAGATACGCCCCGGCTGCAGCTGTCGCCTTGTCGGGTCCACTCCGACCGCGTACAGAGGCATCTGAGACATTTTTAGCGGGTATAGCTTTGCAACTACCGTGTTAAGTTCCCTGGTGTCGCTGAAATAACTGAAGAACATCCCCCTAAGCGTCAGCAGCAAGCTGCCGCCGCTAAGGCCCCGGAAATCACGCCCTTTACGTCGTAAACGCCGTAAAGCCCGCTCACCGGGGTTAAAAGGGATTACTTTGACTTCTTCATTGCTGTTAGCGGGTTAAGGCTAATCAGGGCAGGGGGTAGGGTGGCAGAATTTATAGCCCGGCAACCGGCTACGCCGGGCTTTCGGCGCCATTTGACTCCACAGACACATGTAACCTCATCTGGCGCCTCCATGCCGCTGACGCGGCATCAGGAAGTGTAGACTTTAACGTCTGCTTTGTGCCAGGAGCGGAAGTTGTTAATTACAGTTTGCGTGGATCACGGGTCAGGGTCACTCTACTTAATACTACTCGTCCCCACCTTCGGTGATCAGACCTGACTTTTTCAGCTCAACCGCCAGCTCCTGTAAGCTCGGGCGAATTGCTTTTTCCAGACGGGTCATACCATCAATCATCCAGCTAATGATGTCAGGCCAAAGTTCTTTGTTTCCGCCGTCAAATGCTTTTGCACAAACAACCTGGCAGCTTTTTCTCTCAGGCAGTAGTCGCCAATTGAGCATCCCACCAAACTGCGACTCAATATGCGTTTTGCGCTCTGACAGACGCTCAAACAGCCATGTATTTTCTACCGCATCTGAACGTGAAATATTGAGCTGAATGCGAGCATCTTTTTGCGAGAAGATCACTTCAAAAGGCACGCCACTAACCCCCGAACCCGCTGCCAGCCAATGGTCTGTCGTAGGTGCTCGGTTGTTAAATAATGAACATGTGCTGGTACGGAATTTTTCCAGTGCTAACGACCAGAACTCACGGCGTAAATAATGTCGTTGTTGCAGTTCGCTACTGCTTGAGGTGGACTGCTCTTCTGCCTCTTTCTGCGCCATTCCAATCATGTAGGATTCCGCTTCAGGAGTCGGAATGACCTGCCGTATATCGACAAAAACATCCTCGGCAAAGAGGTACGGCGTCGCTTTGAAGCATTGCACTCGGATGCCAAACTGCATTAGCCATAGTGCAGTATTGGTAACTTCTTTGCGGAAATTCGCCGCTACCATGATAACGCGCTGTGTCCCTTTTCGATTGAGCACACCTTCTTTCAAACTTTCCCAGCCCATAAATTCTGCAATAACTTCTGCCGCAGGGCGGATTTCCGAGGGTTCATGTTGTGTAAGATAAAGCTGAAAAATTTCGACAACGCTTTCCTGACGAAGGTTGGCGCAGTAACCCGCATACTTCAGCGCCTGCCAGACCACGTCACGCCCTGAATCATCAAGTTTATTCTCGATAATGACCAAGTTGCCTTTTTTGTCGATAGCCAGCAGATCGAGACGTTCGTTAGTCTCATCAAAACCAGCAAACTCTTTCTGAATAATTAAAAGTTCGTCCTCTTTATCATCTTTCTTAGTCAACGCTTGAGGATTGTTTGCCAGCCACTCTTGCAAATGATCGCGTTCGCGAAAACCAAGACTGCTAAAAGAGACTTCCATGAGCGACTTGAGGCTATTGTTTTGCCGATCAATCTTATACATTTTCTATCTCACATCCTGATTGTTTTGCTTCTGGCAGAATTATCTTATTTGGGGTTGAGGGTAATGGAACGGAAACGTACGCTAAGAAGATAATTGTTTGTTTATATTGAAATTTTAAATTTCTCAATTCCCCATTTATCATATCCTCCGGTAGCGTGAGCTGACAAGCTCCCTGTTGACTCACACCTAATGCTGCTAGCAATGTCCGTAGATCGCTCATAGCGGACTGCGCTCACTTACTGCTGTGAGCGTTACCTTGAGTTTAATGCCAGCCTGGTACAGTCAGGTTGACAGTACTTGTTTCAGGCTTTCGTCATTAAAAACGGTTCCGGTCTTCAGGACGCCATAACACCAGTGCACCAGTTTCCGCATCAGCGCGCCAATGGCCACCATTTTAGGTTTACCCCGCAGGCACATCTCATCGTAAATATGGCTTTGTTGAATAAATCAGATTTCGGGTAAGTCTCCCCCGTAGCGGGTTGTGTTTTCAGGCAATACGCACGCTTTCAGGCATACCTGCTTTCGTCATTTTGTTCAGCGCTCGTACCAGGGCCATAGCCTCCGCAACCTGACCATCGTAGTCACGCAGCGTCAGTGAACCCCCGAACAGCTGTTTTACCCGGTACATCGCCGTTTCCGCTATCGAGCGACGGTTGTTGAGGGCTTTATTGTAGGTGGGCCAGTTGGTGATTTTGAACTTTTGCTTTGCCACGGAACGGTCTGCGTTGTCGGGAAGATACGTGATCTGATCCTTCAACTCAGCAAAAGTTCGATTTATTCAACAAAGCCTCCGTTTGAGCGTGGTGATGAGGCGTGAGGGTTTCTGATTGTCACGGCCGCGGCTGATAAAGGTCTCATTGATATCCATGACCGGCGCCCACTTGTCCAGGTACCGGACGCCGCCCGGGAGTGGATGAAACAGGACGTTTCGGGTAAGGAGGCTGAAGACATTGCTGCTGATGGAGCTGTGTCAGCTGATCATTTCGTATGGCATCCTGTAACGCGAGCTGTTGGTAATGTGAAGAATCAGGGACCAGAGCTCATCGAGCCTGTTGGCTGATGAGATGTGGGAGGCTGCTCCGTGTTATAAAGCTAATGTACGCATACATTAGCCTTAAAATTAGCCGTGCATCATAACTAATTATTCATTAATTGAGGAATTTTGACCGATACAGTTTGTCATTCTAAATAAGAACAACATATAATGAATTCGACAGCATTTAATTAAGGAGTGATTTATGAATGGGTATATCGTCACAATCATTATCGCATTCATTTTCGGTCCCATTCTGGCGTTACCGGTAATGTTCTTCGGTTTGTTTAATATAATGGATTTTGCGCTGTATTCATTCCCCATATTTTTCTTTTGTATTATGGGGTACAGGCAAGATAAGAGGGTTAAGGATGCTTTTAAGGGATTAATACCGGGCCTAATTGTATCTCTGATTCTGACGACTTTTGTTCTGTTTGTTAAAGATCAGAGCGACTGTACGAATAAATATGACTCAGGCAGTCTGTCTGCTGCTGTGTGTGAGAGACTTGAGGGACCAGGATTTAGATAACGGAAGCCTTAACGGTGGCGCAGCTCGTCACGGAACGCTTCAATCTTACTGTACGAAAACGAATAATATGGTTAATTTCTAGATACTAGCGCTTCAGTACTGATACCTGAAGCCGCCCGGGTCTGGATGCGACAGGATGAACGTGCTACAAAAGCAGATGAGATCACCAGAGACGGGTTTCAAGAATTTGGTGACCTTAAGATTAAAAAAATATAACATAATTCTGATTGGATAATTTTGATGATAAAATTCTATCAATATAGATCAGCAGAAATAACAAAGATAATTTTAAAAGATAGCACTTTGAAATTCACAAACCCTATGGATTTCAATGATCCATTTGATTTTCACCCCACAGTTCCTGATGTAGGCTTTAACAAGTTCATTAAAAGAGTTAATGGGCAATATTCAAATAAAAGAAAAAAATATCGTCTTGGGCATAAAGAACTAATAACCCACAGAACAAAACTACGTTCCGAGGATTTTAGACGGGTATATACTGAAAACTTTTCAATTGCATGTTTTAGTAAGTCTCCATTTATATTACCAATGTGGGCACACTACGCAGATGATCATCAAGGCTGCGTGATTGAGTTTAAGTTTGAAGAAACCGAAGGGTTTATTGAGGAGTTTATAAACTTAAAGCCAGAAGAAGATACTACTACACTAATACCATTAGATGTAATTTATTCAAACAATAGACCATCTCTTTTTGATAATGATGGACTAACTAACACAGATACCACAGGGACTAATGCTTGCTTGGTTAAAGCAAAGGTTTGGGAATACGAACAAGAGGTTAGAGTTATAAAAAAGAAAAAATCTGGCATTTACAGTTTCGATAGAAAACAAATGACTGGCATCTACTTTGGTATGAAAATAAACAAGCAAGATAAAAAAATCATATCTCAGTTGGTAGATGACTCAAATAAATATACTAATACCAAAATTAAAAAGCATGATGTTCAAATTGCGTTCAATACGTTTGAGCTTTTTAAAATTCCTTTTAGCGTCTAATGATGTCTTTCACCAATCTTTAGCCACTGCAGTGCAACTACGCTTAATGCGTTTTATGTTAAATATCAGTCACTTAGAGTCAAATTATAGCTATTCTTCTGCAATGGCCTGCTCACTATCACTGCCAGCACGGCTTCAGTCGGGATAGATGGATTCTTTTCTGGCATTAATGCCATAAAGACAAACACGGTTTTTTTCAGGCAAATGGATACCCATCAGGCGAAGAATAAAGCCGCGCCACCCCCGGTTAACCTGACGGTTATAGTCATACAGGTCTGCATTTTCTTTTTTAAGCTTTGACCATTCATGCATGAGTGTTAGTGCATCGAGCTCGGTGATGTGCTTCACTTCATCGCCGATACGTACTGTGTTAATGCCTCTTCCCGTCATGATGATCTCCTCCGGCAATATCAGTTTCAGATTAACGCTGTTGTGATGATGATTTAACTACACACTAAAGGCAATCTAACGTTTAATCATACCTCTGATAATAAAGAACATCATGGTTAATGAAAACACAATCAGAAGCCAGCCAAAGGGTTTAGCATCAAAAGCAGTAGTGATGCAATCATTAGTACAGGTAACCACCTTCGGGGTGACAATAGAAATTCCCCATCCAAGAATAACTACCATAGTGCCTGCTACTGCGGCTAAGAAAAAAGTGGTGAAGAATGCGCATCCGACTACCAGTAACAATCCAATCAGTTCAAATATCATATTCATGATTGCGCTCCAGGTGAGATAACTGCGAACAGACTGATGCTGGCTGTATTATTTAACATATTTCCAGACGCCTGCAGGTATTTTATCATAAAACTTCCCCATTGCCATTTCCGCCAGCCGGTGATCCACTGCGGCATTAAAGTGCTCAAGTTCGTCATCCGTCAGGGAATATTTATTTTTTTCTATTATCCTTTCCAGAGTTTCCTGTGATGTACAGCGGCGTAGTCGTAAAATCCATTCCTGTTTCGTCATTAGCTTTATATATCCTGAGGTGTCCCGATAATATCATTCTGGAAGATGCTTTTCTTTCAGTCGGTTATGAGTGAACCATTTTGCATATATAATGTAAACCACAAAAGTTAAGAGTGCGGACAGACTATATATCCAGAGAACAGGTACTACGTGATGAAAACGTATCATCTGACCGGATTCATCTGCCAGACTCATTAATGTATTGCTGTATGTTTCAGTCTGAATAAACTCGTAGTAAGGTACCATCACAACATGAAGAAAAAATAAATTAAGCAGATACGTCAGAGAAAACGCGTGTTCCTGCCCGTTATAGGGCGCATACTGCGCAAAAGCGAACATCCATCCTGTGAAAAGCAGAAAACACATCGCGAAATACACCACCACCCATACCGCTGTTTTCATCACTGCCCCCAGTTATATAATTTGTCTGTAACGAAAATGGCATTCAGGCGTTCAGGTCCGTGCCGTTCTGCTTAAGATAATCACTGATGCTCAGGCCGGACAAGCGAATGTTATCCGAAATCTCCCTGAACTGCTCCTCCCAGCCGTCCTGCAGCTCCCTGATTGCCGCGATCTGGAAAGCAACACTGAAAGGCGTTCTGCCCAGTTTCTCGGAAAGCCAGAACAGATGCCTGCCAATCTCTTCGTCCGGTACCGAATCGAGCGCATCACTCAGTAAGGTTTTTTCGTCTTCCTGCCAGGGATGACCGGCTCGCGGAAAACGCGGATCAGGCTGGCGGTCTTTTTTCTCCCTTTTTTCCCGTCTGGCAACGGTCGGCGCATCGCCTTTTTTCAAGCCGACGCGCGCTTTCATGGCGCCGATGGCGGCGACGGCCAGTACCAGCGTTTCACGCTCCTGGCGCGTGAGCAGGCTGTCCTCGCAAATCAGGGTGTTCAGGTTATCGATCAGCTTATTCAGCCCGGGTTCAGTGACTTTCATTTTATGCTCCTGTTCCTTGTGTGGTGGCGATCAGTCCCGGCTCTCATTCACCTGGACGGTGACCGGCAGGCCTGCATCAAAACAGGCCTGATACCAGCTGGCCACCTGCAGGGGATCGCCCTCTTTTATCCGGCGTATGCCGCCGGCATCCGTCAGCTGCAGGCAGGTGGTACCGTCCAGACGGATCACGTAGGCCGCTTCCCTGATGGTGTAATGGCCGTCATCCAGCTGCAGCTCCACCGCGTCACCGGCAGCCGTCTGGCGTAACGGCAGACGCCGGACGTCTGTCAGTCGTTTTCGTGCCGTTTCAGCCTCGCGTTCTGCCTGGAAGAGCGGTTCTGCAATGCCGCGACCGTCCTCCGTCAGCTCGACGGCCAGCTGCAGGTTCGGGGCGCGCAGGGTGCGCAGCCAGCCCGCGGCCTCCATGCGCCGGCAGGAGGCGCGCAGGTTCGGCCCGTACACCGGGGCGTCCCCGCCCTGCTCCAGCACCCGCTCGATATCCCGCGTCGCCACCGGCCCCGGACGTTTCGCATCGAGGGCGGCCAGCACAATCAGCACCCGCCGCTGCAGCGGCGATGGTCGGCGCACCTGAGTCATTGCTTGTCCGCCTCCGGCCAGATGAGTTGTCTGAGGCGCAGGTGATCGGCGTCTATGAGCTCTTGTCTCTTTATGACATTCACTGAGGCATAGCCATTTATGGCCAGTTCATACCAATAGCTCAGCACGGCACCGGCCTTGGCTGACTCGCTGATGTAAATCGCGCCCTGGCTGTCCAGATTGCATTCACGGATACGCTCTTCCGCTATCCGGGTCAGCTGCTCATAGCTGAGTGAAAAATTCACTTCTTTCTCATCCATCCTGCTCGCTCCGTCTGAACATATCCGGTTAGGTTAAAAATCATATCATGTATGATTTCTTACTAATAATTCAAATATCATATCAGATATTATTGTGTGTTTAATGCTAAATATCACATTCAGTATGATTTTATGTGTTTGGTTTGATTATCATATCCTTTGCGCGTTTCCCGCCGCGCAGATCCGATTTCTGGCTTAATCGGAAATGCCGTACCTGAGCCGTCAGGCTGGTCGGATGATATAGTGGATTCTCGAAACGGAACGGGAGGGTTTAATGGGAAATTATTCAGATTTTGAGACCGATTTTGTTCAGCGAACACTGGCGCTTATCGATCAATATAACGAAATGATTGAGGAGCTGGGCAAACCATTCAGTGAGCAGTACAACTACACGTTGACCCTGAATTGCCTTCTGGGTCTTATCGTGTTACCGAAAGAGAGAGCTCTCTCTTTCCTGCCTGCAGACCGTTTAACGCGGCAACTAAAAGCTGAAATGGGATTACATGAGTCACAGCTGCCCGGACCGGAGATGAATCTGCGGCAGTTGATCCATAAGATGCGGAATTCAGTGGCTCATTTCTGTGTCCAGGTAGAGTCAGTCAGTGATGCACACCTTGTAGACTGGATTGTTTTCAGGGAATCCCAGGGAGACGGGGATGTATACGCCAGCTTCAGCGCTCCGGAGCTTTTACCCTTTCTGAAATATTATGCGACCCTGCTGCTCGACAATATCGCCCGCCGTCGAGCTCAAGTTGTTAACGTATTGGATTTGTAAGGTATTTACACAATGTTGAATCTCGATTGTTCCTCACGATCTCAGGCGCTGTTTTCACTTTCTTCCGGTTTTGGTTGCAGTGTAATGCAGCTAAAAAAGGTTTTGTTATCTCTCGATCTTGAACAGATTTACGAGACGGATCATTCTATTATGATCGACTCGCAACAATATCTGCGAGAGTATGTATGTAGGGAACTGGGTTCTCCGGGCAAGTTCTCAACCGCATACTGGTTTCACGGTACCCGGACATCTGCTGACAATACTTTTGAAAGTGGTTTACTTCCGCTGAACCAGACTGAGTCACTGGTGATGGATATGCTGGTAAATCTTGCACCAGACGCTGTGGTCAAAGAGAAATTGCAGGCCTGGAATTTTCATGCTGGCGTACCTGATAATCTCTTCCGGATGCGCACCAGAAACGAAATGCACTGGGGGCCATACGGTCACCTTGTACGGGAGGTTCATCTTCATGCCCGCAAACTCTGGCAGCACAATTATCTGCGGCTACCGGAGCTGGTAGAGGATGTCTGCAATGCTTACCAGAAAAAATATGGTCAGGATCTTACAGAACATTATCTTAAGGTACTGAAACCCTGCATCGTCTGTTTCAGGGCAGATATTGAGTATGAAAAAGGTGCGCTTGAAGCCGCGCTGAGTTACGCATACACGTCCGTTAGAGATTTGCCACCGGACAGCGGTGCACTGTTCGGTATTGATCGACATGGTATATCTGTTTCTCTCGATGAAATTGTGAACATCGAATTCACGAATTGGCATGAGCTTGATGGCTGAATCTTTGGGCTGTACCTGTCATCCATACTGCGTTTGTAAGTAAGAGTGTTTTCTTCAGGAAAAACTTGTTTGTGACAGATAATCTAAACAGCCTTATATATGTCTTTTAAGTTACTGTAATTAGTAAACTAAAACACAGGCTTTGTTGTTTAGCAGCTGGAGTGTATTGTTATTATTAAATACGCAGTGTGACAAGCGAGCAAAAGATGACATCACTTATAGTTACTTCGTTACGCAATACCGGTCCTTGCCTTAGCTCTGTACTTGTAGAGGAAATGCTGAAAACCCAGGCAGTTAATCGTGATACCGCGCGCAAACAGATTTCCCGGGCGGCTTCTGCAGGGCAGATCCACTGTGTTGACAAGCTTTTCCCCAAGCGTGAACGATTTATTTATCTGAAGCAGCAGTATGGTACCGGGCGCTTCTGGTCCAGTCTCAATACAGCCCTCCTTGATACCGGGTCGGCCTACGGTCTCGCCCTGAGTTGCCTCCGGGCTCGCGGGGGGATCCTACCGGTCAGGCATTTTGCTGCTGCCTGCGGTTCACCGGTAGCAATGAAAAACAGATTATCATGGAAGTCAGTTCTGGACGGTCTGCTTCAGTACAAAATGGTCAGGTTCGTTACGTTACCAGGTTTGGGAGAGTGTGTGGCCCTGACAGAAAAAAATGATAACGGGTATCAGCGTGCGCTCCATCCCCTCAAAGCCAGGCTGCTTACAGAGTCCGTTCTGATGAAATCCCTGAGTCAGTGGGTCCGACATAACGGTATCATCAGTTACGACACGCTGCGCACACGGGAAGAACTCGATTCAGATCGGGCGCCCTGTGTGGCAAATTTTGATTTTGACGTCACTGCTGCATCCTATCTTAATCCTCTTCTGCAGTTCTCCCGGTCAGGGGAAATTCGGCCTGGTTTCTTTGTCTGCGACATGCTTCTGGGCTGTAAGCTCAGTCTTGTGCACCTCCAGCCCTTTATTACAAAATGTCGTTCAATAAACAGCCTCAGGAACAGCCCAAGATGCCTGTTTATGTTTGTTGCCGACGAATACAGCGAAGAAGCTTTTCTGGAAATGAAGCGTGCCGGGATAATACCCGCGACACCGGAGAATCTGTTCGGAAAAGACTTTGCTGATGCACTCTTTCAGTTACGGGATCTGGTTGGTTCAATAACGTTCAGCTTAAAAGATAATATAGTCGCAATAGATGACATCATGTCCAAGCTTGAGAGTATTGCCGGAGTAACCAGTCAGCTACAGGGGGATTTATTTGAATATATTGTCGCTGAGACCGTGCGCATAAATAGTAATGATGTTGAGGTTGGTAAAATATGTAAGTCAGAGAGGAAGGGGACTGCAGAATGCGATGTCCTGAGCCGACAGGGAAATGCAAAAATCACCTTTATTGAATGCAAGGGTTATAAGCCCTATTCGACAGTGAAACATGAAGATGTGAAAAGATGGATTGGTAAACAGGTGCCGGTATTCTTCGATTATGCCAAAAGGGAATACCCCAATGCTGAAATTAATGTTGAGTTATGGACTACTGGAAAACTCGGCGATGATTCCAGAGAGTCTCTTCGTAAATTTCAAGAAAACAACTCAACTAATCAGCGTTATAATATAACCGTCATAGAGCCGCATGAGGTCCGGATAAGAATAAAGGCGACCTGGAATGACGCTCTTATCCGGGTTTTTGAAAAGCATTTCCTCAGCTATCCGGAAAAAATCGTTCGCCGTAAACATGTTCCCGAACCGGTCAGACTTGCAGGTCACGATGAGGCAACAGAATTCGACTTCTGATGCGGTATACCTGTTTAATCAAAGAGAAATGTTATGGACTACACAAAAAATCAGCATGTACTTTCACAGTGGGTGCTACGTAACTTTCGCAGCGATGACACAGCCCTGTCTGCAAAAGAAAAGCAGCGAGTATGGTGTCACACCGTGTATATAACGCCTGATAAAGAAAACGTTCTCCACACGCAACCTCTGCCAATATCCAGTGTGGCAGTATCGAAAAACTGCTTTCGTCTTATTGATGCTGAGACAGGGCAGCCTTTCGATATTGAAGAAGAACTGGGTGTCTACGAACGTCTGACAGCCGGGATCGTGAACGATATCATTCATGAGCACAATTTCTCACGCCTTCGTCACGCACAACCTGATGATTTCCCGGTAGAGAAGCTCACCAGTTTCGCTGTCATGCAGTTAATGCTCAATCTGCACAACCCGCAAAATAAAAACCCGTTTAAGCATGAAATGCTTGAACAGTTCCATTCTGATATACAGGACCATTTATCTGAATACGTCCATTCTATAAATCAGTTACCCCACACTAACCCGGAGTTAATGGATGACCATTTCTATAGTAAAATCCTGCGTATTGCAAACTCAGCCTCTTCCGGTGAGGATAAAAGCAGATCGCTGTTTGTGCTATTTGGTCTTTTATCCATACTGAATAAGCCAACCCTTTACGATAAAATTAATAAATTAAGAAATGTTATTTTTGCTGGTATCCATACAATTGAGGTCATCCATACAGGTCATGACTTCGACAGCACCGAACCCAGACCTGCATTCGCAATAGCCCCCAATATATTTTGTCTTTATAAAGATGAAAACAGAATTTATCTTCCGTTGTCCCATAACTTTACCCTGTGCTTCATCACTGGCGAACCATCACATTTCAGACCCCGAATGAACATCTTCTCCCCTCGCCCCGAACGGCTGAAATGCTGCCATGATCGGAGCCTTAATTTCTTTAAAGTCTCTTTTGATTATATAGATAATGTCATGACGACTATCGATATGTACAATGTAGGTAACTCCAGCACCTTTTATTCTGCATATCAGTTAAGCAAGCTTGAAGAATATCTGGATAAGCAGGACCAGGATCCTGACTATTATCATACGCCAGAAAATCCTGTTCTGTGGCAGCCAGCGCAGGCTGATTCATTATGAATACTGATAATAAACAGTACATCCGGGAGCTGATCGAGGCCGGAGAGTTTAACGGCTATACGCTGGTCAGTGGAGAAAACTGGAAGCCACCCACGGTGGACGATATCGCAGTCGTCCGTGGGCTGATCCCCCTGACTGATATCCGGCTGGCCAACCGGCTGGATGTAGATGAACGCACCATCCGCAAGTGGAAAACCGGCCAGACCCGGATGGTGTTCACCACCTGGTGCTGCCTTTGCTGGGTGGCCGGACTGGGGATGCCGCTCGATAACATTATCAGTGGCTGAAAATCCGCTTCCGGATGCGTCTGAGAATGAATCGTCTCTGGTATCGCCATTGTGAGCGGTAAATATGGGGCAGGCGGTCATAGTTCTTCCAGAACAAGGTCCAGCCTTTATAGGCACCAACAAATAGGGCAATGAGAGAGCCAGTTTTTAAGAGGCCATAGACAACGGCCATGAGAAATACAGTCATACGATGTTCCTTAAGTAAAACTGTATTTAGGAAATCTGATGCGGCCTTTAAGGCCGGCTGATGAAAAAGGACTGAAAAAAGTTTACCTGGCCTATTTGTTGCTATTAAATGCTCACGCGGTCATGAATTTTGCTCCTCAGGCAATAATCCCCAGTTCACAACAATCCGCTGTTTTTAGTGACTCTCCGGCAATAATTCTTGTTCTCTCCACCGCAGATCCGAAAACTCATTGTTCCGGATCTGCTTTCCGGCCTCCGGTGCGCAGCGGCCCGGAAACACAAGATGTAGCGGTGTTACCAGCTGAGGATGACGCTATATGTTGTGTCCCTCCCCTGCCCCGCGACCGGCCGCTCACCACCGGAAAACGCCGCTTTGCTTATTCTCTCACCGTGGTACACTTCCGGAAACTTCGTAAAGCGCGAAAAGTCGGATCCGGACGGAACGGCCGTCCTGTAATTTAACGGCGTGGCTGTATGGCTGCTTGTTATCTCTAAGGTGATTATTTTGTATGTGAATTTCACGAAGTGAAATTAATGGCGACATAACAGTATGTTTCAGGCGGGCGTGAGTCAGCTGCATCCTTACGCTATACTGATATGCATATCATCAGTATGTATTCCGGAGTGCATTATGAAGCAGCGCATCACTGTCACCATAGACAGCGACAGTTATCAGTTACTGAAATCCGCAGACGTCAATATCTCCGCCCTGGTGAACAGGGCCATGCAGAATGAGGCCCGTCGTCTGCGTTCCGAACGCTGGCAGGCTGAAAATCAGGAAGGGATGGCCGAGGTTGCCCGCTTTATTGAGATGAACGGTTCATTCGCCGACGAAAACAGGGACTGGTGAGATGCAGTTTAAGGTTTATGCCTATAAAAGAGAGAGCCGCTATCGTCTGTTCGTGGATGTGCAGAGTGACATCATCGATACCCCCGGGCGACGGATGGTGATCCCGCTGGCCAGCGCCCGGCTGCTGTCGGATAAGGTTTCCCGTGAACTCTATCCGGTGGTGCACATCGGGGATGAAAGCTACCGCCTGATGACCACGGACATGGCCAGCGTCACGTCCTCCGTCACCGGGGAGGAAGTGGCCGATCTCAGCCACCGGGAAAATGACATCAAAAATGCGATAAACCTGATGTTCTGGGGAATTTGACAGCCTCCCCGCCCTGAAAGACATCGAGGATGTCAAAACGAAGCATTGCCGCAGAGCTTAACCCTCAGCATGAACTGCCCTCCGGAGCGGATGCCCTGCAGGCTTTCGCGGGGTCAGCTTAAACGAACGGTTCACACAAACACCCTTAAGTCAGTAAAAGGAAACCAGATGAACAGAACTGATGGCGAACCAGAGACAGACGTGATGGCCACCGCTTTCAGCACCATGCGCAAGTACGGCATGAATATCATCACCGCCACGCAGCATATGGATATTAATGCTTACGTGAAATCCGATCCGCGGATGCCGAGAACGCGGCTGCGTCGTTACCTGGGACAGTACGGCCTGCGCGGTGAGGCCCTGAGCGCGGAGGTAAGACGTATCGTCGCTGGCCCTGAACGACCAGATAACACGCTGAAAGCCGGAATCTTCTATACGTGGCCCTATGGCTGGGAGCCTGCGGATTTCACGCCAGTGATGAGGCGCATTTTCAAGGGAAAGCGCACCCGCCATGTGATGTTGTTTGATGAACTGCCTCAGCTGTTTGGCAAGAATGACTATTGAACCGGATACTATTTTTGAGGCGAGGTATGGGTACACCAACATTTAGCTCATTTAACGATGTGGTCCGGGAGCTTGAGGATGTATATGGCCACCAGGAGCTGTGGCTTTATTCTGGCCTTAATGAGGACAGCCCCATCGAGACAGCCCGCAGGCGTCAGAAATGGCGATCTCCAAAAATTCTCAAACGAAACGGCAGAATGGTGGCAGAACAATCAGGCCAGCCTGATTTCTGGGTGCTCACGGGTGACTACCATCTGCCGCAGTCTGAACACAGCGCTCCGCCGTGGAAAGCCTGCCTCATCAATAAGGTCTTTAAAGTGTATTGTTCACTTCACTGTTAGGGAAAAAAACATGACCGACTGTGTTACCCGGACTGGTGACGACAAAACAATGTGGCTCGTGACATTGCCGGAGATCATTACAAATAACAGTACCCGCCAGGAGGAAAATCTGGTCGTTATTCTGAGCAGGGAGGAATCGTGGGGGCCAACTTCTGACCATTTTCCCGACGGATTGTACCGGGTCTCCTGCATAATGACACTGTACCTTGCCGATACCGAACTGACGAAGACTCAGACTTTCACTGCAATCTACTGGCCTCAACAGAAGGCCCTGCATCTGTTTACAGATGAGTTCAGACTGGAACGCCGCCTGCAGGGACTCGGCCTGGGTAGCTGGATCACGCAGCAGTTTGTTCTCTGGGCCAGAGGCCTTCCGCCAGCAACCCTGGTTTTGCCGATTGAAATTTCCCGGGTTGATGAAGAAAACGAAGAAAACAAGATCCGGAGGGACAGGCTGTGGCACGCAATGGGTTTCCGGTTCCCGGCGGGGGAAACCAGCTCAATGCCGCTGCGGGCAGACGAACTGCAGTTGCCACGGGGCAGGTGCTCAACGCTCCGGGTGGAGCCCCTGGTATCCGCGGTACGCCGGCTGGAAGACTGTTATCGCGGGCTGCAGGAAAAAATCGTGCAGCTCGAAGGCAAAAAACGGTCGCAAAAACAGTTAATTACTTCACTTAAGAATCGTCCATTTTATCATCTGTTGCACAGGAAAGAGGGCCAGCTCCCGGACGAGAAATGTGACGCCCTGCCGCTGCGGGCAGAAAAACTGTCTCTGCCGCAGAGCGGGGATTCAGACCTGGAGGTGGCGCAACGGGCAACCGGGGTCATCCGGCTGGCTACCCTGTGTGCTCAGTCGCAGAAAAGAATCCTGGAGCTGGAAAGGGAGCTTGCCTCGCAAAGTGAGGAGCTCGTTGACCTGCAGGCACATCCCTTTTTTAACCTGCGGGATAAATACCGCGGCCAGATCCTGTTCTGGGGATGGGGGATGGGTTTTCTGTGCTTTATCTACTGGATGTTGGTGTCATGAATGTTCCCGTTCCATAGCCACCCACTGAAGAGGAGTGAAACCTGTGCCCGAAAATATCGTGTCTACCGTCATTGACGGGGTAGTTTTGTTTGTGACTTCGTCTGTTTTCTGGCTGGCCGTCGCTGGCTGGTTAGTCATCCTGACTCCGGTAATATTACGAAGAAAATTCTCGGCAAAGAAAAAAATTAACAGAAATTATGAATAACCTGGTTCCAGTTGGATCTCCGGCATCTCCCGGAACATTGCTCCCGGTGGCCATCGATTACCCTGCCGCCCTCGCCCTGCGCCAGATGGCGCTCGTGCAGGATGAACTGCCGAAATACCTGCTGGCGCCGGAAGTCAGCGCCCTGCTCCATTACGTGCCGGATCTTCACCGCAAGATGCTGCTGGCGACGCTGTGGAACACCGGCGCGCGCATTAATGAAGCGCTCGCGCTGACCCGGGGGGATTTTTCGCTGGTGCCGCCGTATCCGTTCGTGCAGCTGGCCACGCTCAAGCAGCGCACCGAGAAAGCGGCCAGGACGGCAGGTCGTGCCCCCGCAGGCAGTCAGGTCCATCGTCTGGTTCCCCTTTCCGATCACCACTATGTCAGCCAGCTGCAGATGATGGTGGCCACCCTGAAAATTCCGCTGGAAAGACGAAACAAGCGCACCGGCAGAATGGAGAAGGCACGTATCTGGGAGATCACAGACCGTACCGTGCGCACCTGGCTTAGCGAAGCGGTGGAGGCCGCAGCGGCCGACGGGGTGACGTTCTCAGTACCGGTTACCCCCCATACGTTCCGTCACTCCTACGCGATGCATATGCTGTACGCCGGCATACCTCTGAAGGTTTTGCAGAGCCTGATGGGCCACAAATCGATCAGTTCCACGGAGGTCTATACGAAGGTGTTTGCGCTCGATGTCGCGGCACGGCACCGGGTGCAGTTTGCTATGCCGGAAGCTGAAGCTGTTGCGTTGATAAAAAAGTTAACCCCAAACCAATCTACATAGGTCAACTATGGGTAATACCCCAGGTTTCGACCTAAAGTAGTTCTTGTGTGGGAAACAGTCCAAGCTTAATGGGGGCTTATCCAGCCTCACTTTTTACAGCTTTCAATCACATTAATTATGTTCAGAAAGGCCCTCATTGCCCTAAAGAAAAAAAATGCAGCCATGAAAATAAGGAATAATTGAGATACAACTCCTGCTAAATCATGGTTGCTACCAGCCACTGATAGCAACGTAAATAGTAATGCAAGCGAAAAATGTAAGGCGATTGTAGTATTTGAATTCATGTATATCCCCTTATGTATAGGACTGAGGCCATCCGCAAATTTTCACTATCGCGAAGTTGTTGCCTCGATATAAAAGGTGTTACCACCCTGAACAAGATAACAAGATAACAAGATAACAAGATAACAAGATAACAAGATAACAAGATAACAAGATAACAAGATATTATCGTTGTTTCGCTTCTGCGATTAATCTGGATATCTCTGTTTTTGATAAACTTTTTAGTGCCTCTACCGCTGCCCTGACTACGTCAGAACGATTCACTCTGCTTTTACCTGAAATCATTTCACCCGTTATAAGATCATCAATGTCTTTTAAGTTTTCTTCAAAAAAGGAAATGCTCACTGGTTTTGCTTTACTTACAGCCAATGGTCTCTCTGAAGTCACTTTGGTATTATCAATACCAGCAGTACCACCGTTAATAAACGCTGCCTCATCACGAGATGGAGTATTTGCTCTATTTCTCACAGAATAACCTCTTTAACTAACGATTCGATTTCTTGTTGTGCTTTGTCATTTTGCGTTTCAAAAATTGTCATTGATTCTGCCCAGGCATCTCGATGCGCTTTTCGATCACAAACTCGGGAACTAGCCAGACGCATTTCAGGATAATCCTTGAGTACGTCAGCTGCCTGATTTGCTTCATTGACAAACATGTTCGTGGGCGTCATGTTTAAAACGAGATATCCCCGGACGTCCTCATTAAAATCTTTTGCTGCTGTAAAAACAGAGCATGTATGAGGCACTACATCCAGGTCCATCTGAGAAGGCCGCAACGGAGAAATGAATACGTCAGCGGCCATCAACCCACTACGCATTTCTGCACTGTCGCGGCCAGCACAGTCTGCGATGACAAAGTCATAAGATTTCTCGTGTTCCTTTAGCATGGCTTTGATGTTGCCTGTTGCGCCAGTAACCGGAATATGGGGAAGATCTTCAGGACGATTGTTGTACCAGGTCAATACAGATTTCTGGTCATCTGCGTCGACAATGATCACTCTATTGCCCAGTGACATCAGATACGCAGCTATAGATACCGCCAGTGTACTTTTACCAACCCCACCCTTTTGACTACCCAATACTATTATCATCATAGCCTCATATTAAGTTGTTAAGTTAACAACTTAATATTGCCAAACAGGCGACAATATTGCAATTTCTTTATTAAGTTAATATCTTGTTAAGTTGTTAACTGTGTGATTTATAACTGAATTGTTTTTGTATCTTAACAAATTAGCAAGATGTTAGGATAACAAGATAACAATATAACAAGATAGCAAGATAGCAAGATAGCAAGATAGCAAGATAGCAAGATAACAAGATAACAAGATAACAAGATGGCAAAGTGGTGCCTTTATCCGAAATCCCCATAGAACCACATAATGCGGCTTTCAACTCCAGGCTACCTTTAGGGAGGGTAGTATCAACCAGTTATGACCGCGTGAAGCAAAAAGTGGGGCGTAGTGGGAAGCCTTTGAATCTTCGGTGTGTCGAAGTGGGGAGTCGGTGAGACAAATTTGGTAAAAGGTGGTGAGAAGCGGGATAGCTTCTCACTTCTATCCAAAAAGGTGTGTTGAAGTGGGAAGGTGCGTAAGTATATACAGATAAAAACACACATTTAACAGGTTCTCATCCCGCTACAACACACCTATTAAGACGTTTAAGGCGAGGCTTCCCCCTACAACACACCTATCAAGATGTTTAAGAAGAGACCTCCCGTTTCAACACACCTTAATCGCGTTGCTTTCCCGTTTTGACACACCTTATACAGCTGTTCCTGGTTTCAGATTTGCTGAGCGACGGTGGATCAGAATGAAAGTCTCTTTACCTTTTTTGGTGATGCTGTGGTCAAGGTACCCAATATCCTGCAACTGCTTGAGGGCCAGTTTAATGATACGGTTCTGTTCCTTTACCGGAGAGAGCAATGAGAGCCTGTCTCGTATTCGTTTGAAAGATATGGGGACTGGGTTCGTAGGCAGGCTTTCGATGAAAGTATACAGGGCCTGAGCTGCTTCCTTTCGGGTTAAAGCGTTTATCGGTTTATGTCGTAGCAGAACAGTGTAATCAGTTTGGTAGAGTTCCCATAGTCGCTGATCAGCTTCAAGTTCCACCTGGTCGTTTGCAAAATCCAGTTCACCTGTCTTAAGCAAACCTGTTACGGAAACTTTTTGAAGGCCCTCTGAGTCGCTACGGGTAAAGGTAATGGTCTTGCCACGTATCCTGGTCAAAGCTTCTGAAATACTTTTTCTAAGACGGGAATCGAATCTCTTAGACTCAAAGCGGCACATTCCAGCAAACTCATGAAAAGTAAGCTTAATGCTGTTGGTTTTTAAACCGTACTTACTGAAAGCTTCTATGATACCGACCCATACCTTGAAGTCGATGGCCATACTCAACCGTTCACCGGTTATACGAATATCGTCGTACCCCTCCCGCCTTGAGAATTCCAGATCCTTGAGAACAGAGGTCGCATCGATTGATGTTCTGGTGCCCTTTGCAGGCCTGCTTGAAGGAACAAAAACATTTAATCTCATCAGGGCTACAGGCTGAACTGTGGCCTTACTTGTGACGGTGAGTTTATTGTTAACACTTTCACAATCTGGACCTATAACCTCGCCGATATAAACATTCTCATTCATATAGTTATATCCATTCATAGCATATGATCGATATGTGCCTAAATATTAACTATTTCCCGTTTCGACACACCTTTCTTCCCGATTCTACCCACCCTTACCCCGTTTTGACACACCTTTTTCCCGCTTCAGAACACCTTTTTCCCACTACGACACACCTGAAATCGCTACGAAGCCCGTAAACAAAGGTTTTGCCGCTAAAGGGATCAGTTTGGATCTATTTGGATAACTAAGGGTAAGTTATTGGATCTACTCAAAGGATATGTGGATAACTCATTATGGAATCTATAGAACTTAAGTGCGTAAGGTGCTTTAAAAGGCTTCAGCTCCCCTGGTGCTTCCTCGCTCACTCGCGGGCTTCGCCCTGTCGTTCGGCTGCGGCGAGCACTGCTGGCTCTCTCTGAAAGGCAAAATTTAACCGATCCTCGCAACGGGGATATCTCTCCAGCGAGTGGTGTACGCAGGGGAGAGCATATCGCGTTTCATTTGCCAGGATGGCGCAATTCCTCTACCGGCAAACCATACTTTACCCAGCCCTGAGTTGTTGATCCCGTCCAGAACCCTCATCAGCTCAGCACTGTGAGGGCGTGGCGGGCGTTCGTCAAACAGCTGCAGCTGCGAAACGCCGGAGCCGGTGAAGTCATTCAGCATAACTCCGGCTTTGGCATACCGGTGCCCATCCCTCCAGATACGCTCCAGAGCCATTGTGGCGGCTGCAATGATGTCCCTGGTGTCCTGAGTGGGCGTAAGCAGTTTTTCCGTAGCCACGTTGCCGTAGTAAGGCTCTTTAATGGCGAACGGAGACGTTTTGATGAAAACGGAAATATGCCGGCAATACTGGTGCTCTTTACGCAGTTTTTCAGAGGCCCGCTCTGCGTGCTGACAGATAGCCTGACGGAGTGACTCGTACTCCGTGATCTTCACGCCAAAACTGCGGCTGCAGACAATTTGCTGTTTCGTCGGAGGGGCTTCCTCAAGCGAAAGGCAGCTTTCCCCGTTCAGTTCCCGTACCGTTCGCTCAAGGACCACAGAAAAATTTTTGCGGATGAAGGCCGGGTTCGTCAGAGCCAGATCGAGCGCGGTTTTTATGCCCAGCACATTTAGCTTGCGTGCAATACGGTTACCCACCCCCCAGATTTCTTCAACCGGCTGCAGTGAAAGCAGTTTCCGCGTCCTTTGCGGATTTCCCCTGGTCAGCGCGAGTACGCCACGAAACTGTTTCCACTCTTTTGAGGCCCACTGGGCTGATTTTGCGAGGGTTTTCGTTGGTCCGGCGCCCACGCCAATGGTCAGGCGGGTACAGTCATACACGTGCTGACGCAGCTGCCGGCCGAAGTCCTCAAGCCCCATACAGTGCTCCACGCCGGTCAGGTCGAGGAACATCTCATCAATGGAATACTGTTCCACCCTGGGGGCCAGTTCCTCCAGGCAGTTCATCACGCGTGCCGACATCGAGGCGTAAAGTTCATAATTACTTGAAAACGCATATATTTTTTCCGGGTACCTTTCGTTTTTTATCTGAAACCACGGAGTTCCCATTTTGATCCAGGGCTTCGCCTCGGCACTGCGAGCGATTACGTTCCCGTCGTTGTTGCTCAGGACGACTATCGGCTTTCCTTTCAAATCCGGGCGGAAAACACGTTCACAGCTGGCATAGAAGCTGTTCACATCGGCCAGGGCAAACATCAGTACATCTCCCTCGGGCGGTGGATGATATGCGTGACAACGCCAAAGATATCCAGCTCGTCGGGATCAGGATAAATCGGCGACCAGGAGGCATTCATGGGCTGCAGCGTCAGTCGCGGCGTCAGCAGAAGCCGTTTCACCGTAAACTCCCCCTGTACGCTGGCGACAACGATATCGCCGTGCCGCGGCTTTTCAGCACTGTCCACAACCAGCAGATCGCCATTGTACAGACTGCCGTCGGCCATGCTGTCTCCGCTGGCACGCAGGTAGTACGTCGCGCTCGGATGCCGTATGCAGTAATCATGGAGATCCAGATCGGACTCGACATAGTCAGCAGCAGGGCTGGGAAAACCGCAGCTGGCCAGATCGGCAAACAATGGATGGGCCTGTGGCGGGAGTTCTTTCCCGGTGCTGAAAAGCTGTAGTTTCATCTTTCCTCCTGACACTCTAATTTTTACTGGTTATGCATACAGTGTGCGCCGGGAGACCGGTAGAGATCAAGGGGTGAAAGTCCCCGACCATTGAAGGACCAGCAATCCACAAG